>CAIOXF010000324.1 GCA_903862155.1 uncultured cyanobacterium
CCTGCTGGGCCTGGTGCTGGCGACCGGTCTGGTGGTGGACGACGCCATCGTGGTAATCGAGGCCGTGTCGAAGAACCTCGAGAAGGGGATGCGCCCGCGCAAGGCAGCCCTGGAGTGCATGGGCGAATTGATCGGTGCCCTGATCGCCACCGCGCTGGTGCTGATGGCGGTGTTCGTGCCGGTGGCCTTTTATCCCGGCGGCATCGGTATCATCTACCGCCAGTTCGCGCTCACGATCGCCTTCTCGATTGCGATCTCGGCGTTCAACGCGCTCACATTCTCGCCGATGATGGCGGCCCTGATCCTCAAGACGGAGAAGCCGCCCCTTCCCAAGGGCTGGGGCTGGACCATCGGCGGGATCCTCGTGGGTTTGGCGTTTGGCCGGTTCAGTGCCGCCTCGTTTGGGGTGGGTGCCTATGTGTTCGGCGTGGCGGTGTTCGGCTTTGCCGGCAGCCGCCTGGCCTGGATTTTCCAGCGCTTCAACGAACTGTTCGGTCGGTTTGAGCAGCTCTATGCCCGCCTGGTGAGCTTCCTGATCACCAAGCGCCGCTTGATCCTGGCGGGCCTCGGCGGCGGCATCGTGCTCACCGCCATTGCCTTCAATGCCCTGCCCACCGCCTTCATCCCTGAGGAAGATCAGGGCTACGGCCTGGGCATCTTCCAGCTCCAGAACGGTGCGTCGCTCACCCAGACCCAAAACCTGGGATCCCAGATCGCCTCGGTGCTGAACGAAGAAGACGAGATCATCGCGGCTTCGGTTGTGAGTGGCTACGGCTTCAACGGCTCAAGCCCCGACCAGGGGGTGTTCTTCTACGGCTTCAAGCCCCTGGAAGAACGCAAATCGGCCGACCAGAAGGCGCCCGCGATCGTGCAGCGTCTCAACGCCAAGCTGAGCAAGCTCAGTGGCGGCCTGGCGGTGGCGGCTCAGCCGCCGGCCATCCCTGGCTTCTCCGCCCAGGGCGGTTTCTACTTCCAGTTCAACGACCTCAGCAATGGTGCCTATACGTTCAATGAACTGAACGATCTGGCCCAGCAGCTGGTGGCTGCCGGCAACGCCAGTGGCCAGTTCTCCTCGCTTTATACCCAGTTCATCCCCAGTGCTCCGGCCTTCGGCTTGAAGATCGATCGATCGATCATGGGTGCCCTGAATATTGATTTCCAGCAGGCGATGCAGACCATCGCCGTACTGGCAGGTGGCAACTACTCCGGCCTCACCTACGAGAACGGCCAGGTGCGAAACATCTACGTGCAGTCGGAGGCATCGGGCCGCAGCAGTCTCCAGGACGTGCTCAGCTATTACGTGCGCAACCTCGACAACAAGCTGGTGCAGGTATCGGAGTTCGCTGAGGCGGAATTGTCCAGTGCTCCGCCCGTGATCAGCCATTACAACCTGTATCGAACGATCCTGGTGCAAGGTGCTGAGGCGATCGGTAAGAGCTCTGGCCAGGCGCTCACCGCCATTCAGCAGATTTTCAATGCCCAGAACTTCAACAACATCGGCTATGCCTTCACGGGCCTGGCGGCGCTGCAGCTCTCGGCTGGCAGTGCCAGCGTTCTGGTGTTTGGTCTGGGCGTGCTGATCGTGTACTTGGTGCTCTCCGCCCAGTACGAGAGCTACGTGACGCCGGTGATCATCCTGATGACTGTGCCGTTGGCCATGCTCGGTGCCCTGGTGTTCCTGGCGGCTCGATCGATCGACCTGAACATCTATGCCCAGGTGGGTCTGGTGACCCTGATCGGTCTGGCGGCGAAGAACGCGATCCTGATCGTGGAGGTAGCCGAGCAGCATTTGGAGGCCGGAATGACGCCCATCGAAGCGGCCATCGCTTCGGCGGAATCACGCCTTCGGCCGATCCTGATGACGGCCATTGCGGCCCTGGCCGGTTTCCTGCCGCTGGTAGTTGCCAACACCGCCGGTGCCAACAGCCAGCAGTCGCTTGGCACCGTGATCTTCGGCGGTCTGCTGATCGCCACGATCCTGTCGCTGGGGGTGGTGCCGCCCTTCTACGTGGCGATTAAGCATCTGGAGGAGCGCTGGTTCAGCGGTGAGGCTCGCGCTGAGGAGCCTTCTTGAGGCCTTGCTGAGGCTTGGTCGCGAATTCAGTTTGAGCTGGTTGTTGCCTGATCGGAGTGGAGATTCATCGTCATCATGCGCTGAACAAGAAACATCAGCTGTGCGGTGCTCCAGCCAGCCATCAGCACACCGTTGACGGCTTCGCCCACGCTCAGTAGCTGCCAGCATTTGGCCAGTGTGATGTCGCCATATCCGACGGTGGTGAACGTGATTCCTGAAAAGTACAGGCTGGCCTCCAGTCCATGAATCGCGCCGACATGGCGATAGACCCACGCCCACAGCAGGATGTCCAGGAACAAGGTCGCTGCCGTGATCAGTGCTCCAATGGCGATGAGCGCAAGGCGTCGGCTACTGCTGGCTGAATACCAGGCATTGACCCGTTTGGAGTGCACCAGATCGGCATGGATGGACGTCACTAAGGTATGGATGATGGTCGTCGCCACGACCATCGCCAGCACGATTCCTGGAAGTCTGCCGAGCTCGGGGCAGCGTGAAAACTGAGGCGTTGTTGGAATGCTGCTCAGGACGATTCCAGCTGTGGCCACCCCTCCCAGAAGGGCCCATTTCACCTGCTTCAGGCTCATTTCATGCCTCATGCTTGGAACATCCAACCATTGAAGCGCCGCGTAGGGAATGGCATGCCCCAAGAGATGAGAAGGGCTACGGAGATCCCTGGGTTGATCAACATGCGAAGAAGCTCGGGCTAGTAGGTCAGCGGAGAATCCATCCGCGGTCCTACGGGTAGAGAGACATGTCAGTAACGCCAACCATTACCAGGATGGCTCGCTTGTCGTGCTTGGGAGTTGCCTACCGGGGGTGATCGGGCCGCTGAAGCCAGGGCTCCAAGCCTCTTAGTACCTTGGCCGATTTCGGCTCCCTGATCACCAGCTGCACACGATCGATCCAGTTCCGTCTGGTCTCCGATTACCTCAAGGGGTCCCGGTGCTGGCCAGTCTCAAACTGAACCACGATCACGTGGTTTGACGCCACGCCACGCCGAGCTCGGGACGCAGGATGTGGCCTCCCAAGCAGCCGCTGCAGCAGGCTGATTGGCGCGGGCGAGAATTCCCATAATCCCGCCCCAGTCTCGGCCTGGGGCGAGGATCACACCGCTGCTGCCTCAGATCCAGGTGCTGAGCCTTCCGCTGGGCGTATTTCCAGAGCCCCATGCGCTCCTCGCGGGCACCATGCTGCCGCGCGGCTTCTTTCTCGTTTTGGGGTTGCTCTATCTGGCGGCGCTGGCTGTGGATCGGCTGGCCGCCTATGGGCGATTGCCGGGTGCGGTCGGCGTTCTGCTGCTGGGGCTCTCACTGCCCACTGAGTGGCTGCATCAGTACCAGCCGGTTGGCCCCCTGCAGTTGGAAACATTGCACCGGGTGAGCCTGGCCTTACTGATTTTTTACGCCGGCCTCAAGACCAACCTGCGCCGGATTCGCGGAATGACTGCGCCTGGCCTCCGGCTCGGCAGTGTGGGCGTGCTGATCACCATCGCGATCACAGGAGTGGCGCTCCTGCTCCTGGCTCCGCTGATGCCCGGCGGCCTGCCACCGGCGGCCGCCGGCCTGGCGGTGTGTTGTCTGGGGCCTACGGACAGGGGCGCGATTGAGGATCTCCTTGAGTCGCTGCGCCATCGCATCAGCGGACGCCTCTGCCACCTGCTTCAGTTTGAGGCCGCGTTAAGCACGTTGACGGGGCTTCTCTGCTTCTCCCTCGTGGCCGGGCTGCTGCAGGGGCAAGCCCACAGCGGCCCTATCGCCCTGCATGGGCTGTTGGCCGCCCGTCTCCCAGAGCAGCTGGGGCAGGTGCTGCTGCACCTGCTGGCCGGCCTGCTAGCGGGCGGGGCGGTGGGAGTTCTGGCGCCGCGCCTGATGGACGTCCTTGTGCGCTCCGAGCAAATGCTGTTGCTGGTGGCGGTGGCGTTCGCCTTTGTGGCGTTCGGCCTGGGCCAGCTGCTGGGCGGTGGCGGCATGGTGGCCGTCTACGTGGCTGGAGTGCTGCTCTCCAATGGGCACTTCCAGATGGACCGCTTCGAGCAGCACGCCCTTGGCCGGGTGTTGTACCCGCTGAACACGGCGGCTGAGCTCACCGTGCTGCTGATGCTCGGCTTGCTCGTGGAGCCAGCCGCCCTGATCGCGATGCTGCCCCTGGGTCTGCTGCTGGCAATCGTGCTGCCGCTGGCCAGATCACTGGCGGTGTGGGTGGTGCTGCCCGCGACTCCCGGCGCCCGGTACGAATGGTGGCTGCTCACGGGCTGCGGGCTGCGGGCGGCTGTGCCCCTGGCACTGGCCGTGTCCATGACCGAAGAGCTGCCTCACCTGCGAGGGATCACTCCGGCGTTGGCGGAATCCCTGGGCCCCCAGCTGATGGCCTTGATCTTCGTGGTAGTGCTGGTGGACCTGCTGTTGCAGCCGCTGGTGCTGCGCCGCTTTCTGCCGTTCAGCACCGAGGGCTCCTTGCCCTGACAGGCAACGGGGCCATCGGGGTGTGGGGAAGGCAACCTTGCGGGTTTCAGGTGATCACAGTGGGGCGCTCCATGCCGGTGCGCTGCTTGATCTCCGCCAAGACATCGATGGCATTGATCAGATCGCCCAGAGCGGCCTGGGGATCCTGCTGAAGGTCGCCACTGCTGGGCACGTAGCTCTCGAGGTACACCCGCAAGGTGGCCCCCTGGGTGCCGGTGCCGGAGAGGCGCATTACCACCCGGCTGCCCTCATCGAGCAAAAGGCGCAGGCCCTGGCCGCTGGTGAGCGAGCCATCCACCGGGTCGGTGTAGGCGAAGTCGTCGGCGGTGGCGATGCTGCGGCCGGCGAAGGGCTGGCCCACGAGTGAAGGCAGCATCTCCTTCATCCGGTTGTAGAGACCGTGGGCGGCCTCGCTGGGGATCGCCTCGTAGTCGTGGCGGGAGTAGTAGTGGCGGCCGAAGCGGCTCCAGTGCTCGGCCATGATCCGGCTCACGGGCTCCCGGCGCTTCGCCAGGATCTGGAGCCAGAACAGCACCGCCCAGAGGCCGTCCTTCTCCCGGATGTGGTTGCTGCCGGTGCCAAAGCTCTCCTCCCCGCAGAGGGTGATGCGGCCCGCATCGAGCAGGTTGCCGAAGAACTTCCAGCCGGTGGGTGTTTCGAAGCAGGGAATGCCAAGCGCCTGGGCCACCACATCGGCTGCGGCGCTGGTGGGCATGGAGCGCGCCACGCCGGCCAGGCCATCGGCATAGCCAGGCGCCAGGGTGGCGTTGGCGGTGAGCACCGCCAGGCTGTCGCTCGGGTTCACGAAGCAGCCCTGGCCCAGGATCATGTTGCGGTCGCCATCGCCATCGCAGGCGGCACCGAAACGGTAGCCCTCGCCGCCGAGCAGCAGGGCTGCCAGCTCATGGGCGTAGGTGAGGTTGGGGTCGGGGTGGCCGCCGCCGAAATCCTCCAGGGGGATGCCGTTGCGCACGGTGCCGGCCGGCGCGCCCAACAACCCCTCAAAGATGCGGGTGGCATAGGGGCCGGTCACGGCATGCATGGCATCGAAGGCCATGGGGAAATCGCTACGTAGCAATTCGCCGATGGCGTCGAAATCAAACAGGCGCTGCATCAGCGCCACGTAGTCGTCGACGCCGTCGATCACCTCCACCACCAGATCACCCACCCGCTGCTCACCAGGGCTGTTCAGATCCAGGGGGGCGGATGGGTTGGCGATCCGGTAGCTCTCGAGCTGGAGGGTTTGGGCGTAGATCGCGTCGGTGATGGATTCGGGGGCGGGGCCGCCGTTGGCGCCGTTCACCTTCACTCCGAAATCGCCGTCGGGGCCGCCCGGGTTGTGGCTGGCTGAAAGGATGATCCCTCCGATGGCCTGCCGGCTGCGGATCAAGTGCGAGGCTGCCGGGGTGGAGAGGATGCCGCCGGTGGTGGTAACCACCCGGGCGATGCCATGGCCGGCGGCCATGCGGCAGATCACCTCAATGGCACGGCGGTTGCCGTAGCGGCCGTCGCCGCCCACCACCAAGGTGCCGCCCGCCACGCCGGGGATCACCTGAAGAGCTGCTTCGATGAAGCTCTCGAGATAGTGGGGCGTCTCGAATTGGCGGGAGCTCTTCCGCAGCCCCGAAGTGCCCGGTTTCTGGTCGGTGAAAGGCTGGGCGAGGCTGACGTGCTGGACGCTCACGATGGCGGGCCGGCGGGCCCGGCCAGGCTATCGGTGTTTTGCCGGCAGCCCTTCAGGACTCAGAATTTCAACGAGGGCCCTTTCTTGTCTTCCGGTTTGGCGGCGGGCTTCACCGCATCCCGTTCGCGGCATACGGGCATCAGGTCGGCGGCGGCACGGTTGAGCGCTTCGCGCCGGTTGAAGCTGTTGGTGGGGGCCACAACCGCTTTTTCGCGGATGGTCCAGAGCAGGTCTTTGCAGCTGGCGGGCAGGCGGGGGTGATCCATCAATGGATCTCCCACCTTGCGGGCCGCATCGCAGCTGGTGGAATTGTTTTCGCGACCGCAGTCAAGTACATCGAGCTGGAGGCGCCGGAATAGGTCGGTGGAGGGATAGGGCACGTCCTTTTGGCCTGCCAGCAATGGTGCTGCATTGAGCAGGGTGAGTGCGGCGATGGCCCCAATCCGTGCCCGGCGCCATTGGCGTTTGGCGTGGGGTTGGCTGTCGGCGAGGCGGGGCCGGCCCATGGCTGTATCGGATTTGGGTCCCATCATTGCCGGGGATTCAGGGTGCTGATGCCATGGCGCAGCCGCTTCTGTTGCAGGCGCCAGACCTGCCCCGCCGCATGGCCCACCAGGGGAGCGAACCCTGCCAGCAGCCTGCGCAGAAATGGCGTGCGCTCTAGCCGTTCGGCGCGCTCCAGCTCCTCGGCCTGCAGCGCCTGGAGCAGGGCCACTTCCGGCCGCCTGGCGGCCTCGATGCGAGCCAGGGCCTGATCGATCGCTTCCTTGGAGTTGGGGCCTGCGCTGGCCAGCTCCAGCAGGGCTTGAGCGGCTACGGCCGCATCTCTTAGAGCCATGTTGATTCCCTGGGCACGCACCGGACTCATCGGGTGGGCCGCATCGCCCAGGAGCAGTAGGCCCGGCTGCCACCAGCGCTCCGCAAGCCCCACCTGCACGCTGAAGCGCACCGGCTCCCCAAGGTGGTGGCCGTTGCGTTGCAGCCAGCTGGCCAGAACCTGGGGTGCCTGGGTTCGGAGTCGCGCGATCCACTCGGTGGCGGTGTGCCTTGGGGTGGGGCTGCCTGGGCTGATGGCCCAACCCAGCTGCACCAGCCCCTCCGCGCTGGTGAAGAGGCTGGCCAGCCCCTCGGGTCCCACCAGGGTGGTGAAGTCTTGGTCCGGCAACGGTTCTGCAGCGGCGGCAAAGCGGAACCACAGCACGTCGATCGGTCGCTCCGCAGCGCCCAGGGCGATCCCCGCTTTGCGGCGCAGCAGCGAGCTGCGACCATCGCAGCCCACCACCAGATCGGCGGCCAGATGCTCTCCATCGGTGAGCACCACGCCGCACACCCGGCCTCTGGCATCGCGCTGTAGATCGGCGACAGGCCTGCCCCGATGCAGCGTGAGGCTGGCGGGGCGATTGCGTTCGGCGAGCAGGGATTCGAGCCAGGCCGTTTGACTCACCAGCGTGCAGGGCAGGTTTCCTGGACCTTCAAGGGGTTCCGCTGCTCGAAACAGCTCATGCCCTTCCACGGCCACGCGCCAGCCGCCGAGAGCGCGCTGCGGCACCGATTCGGGTATGGGCGCCAGGCCCAGCTGTTGCAGCGCCTGGAAGCCGGACGGCATCAGGGCCTCGCCCCGAAAGTTCCGCGCAAAATCCTGCGCTGCTTCCACCAGGGCGACCGCTGTGCCATTCCGGCTGAGCGCCACGGCCAGGGCCGCCCCACAGGGGCCGGCCCCCGTGATCACGACCCGCATCGGGCTGACGTTAGATGAAGGAGTTGTAGTTGGGGGCTGTGCTGCCGTTCTGCTGCTGGCCCATTAGCGCACTCTTCTTGCGCAGCAGATAGTCGACCAGCTCCTGCTGCAGTGAGAGCAGTTCGCTGGTGCAGCCGCGGAAAGCGGCTTTGTGGCGGATCTCTTCGTGGCGGGTGTGCAGATCCCGCAGCATCAGCTGGATCGCATCCAGGGTGGCGGTATCAACCTGAGAGGCGGTCTGGGGCTCCATGGCGCGGCCGCTGATCAGTCCCGATCGTACGGCTCGTGGCCGCGCTGAACAGTCCCTGTGGAGCTGGGTTGCCGGCGAGGGCCAGTCGGGCGCTCAGCTCTTCCTGCAGGATGAGAAAGCGTGGGTGATCCACGTAGCGCCGCCGCACCAGGAGTTGTTCGCCGCGCTCACCGGGCAGCAGCGCAACACTGGCGAGTTCGTGATCGTGCTCGGCGGGGATGCGTTCGCTTTGGGTGATCCATACATCCACGATGCCCCGGCGCAGCAGCTTGAGGGGCTGCTCCATCTCGGCGTAGTCGAAATTGCCCGCCACCCATTCATCCTCGTTTTGCTCCCGTAGCACGGAATGCACATCCAGCTGTCCATCAATGCGGAGGGCCACCGGCGCATTCCACTCGTAATACTGATGAACATCCCGCTCCATGTGGAGCAGCGTGAGATCACCATCGAGGTGGTATTCCTGCCCGATCTTCACCAGTCTCACGCCAAACACCTCACAGCAGCGCTTGGCATTGCGGCTAACCGACGACTGCGCCAGGTGCATCTTCCGGGCAACCTGCTCTTGCGTGCGGAGCCAGAGCAGTCCGTCGAGACAGGAGAGGCAGTCGATGGGAATCAAGGGCCTCCACTATCGGATGGGCCGAACTTAGCTCGTGTTTGCTGGGCTTCCCGGAATGACCCCGAAGCTGGATATCGGATCACAATGTTGCTCTTGCTACAGCAATTCTGGCTGATTCCTTTCGTCTCTTCATCTCGATGCCGCCCCGTGCCAGGGCCGATCGATCCCGGCCGTTGCGCCTACGGTGCCTTGGGCAGCAATCGCGCCTGACCATTGGCCTCCGAACCCGTCCCTACGTCTTGCGCTGCAAGCGATCTGACTCGACATCCCGGTGTGGTCGAGGAGCAGGATTCCCTGGTGTGTGACGGCAAGACGCTGCGGGGCTCCATCGATGAAACCCCCTACGTGACCGATGGCCGTGGCGAGATCCAGGCCCTGCGCCAGCTGCTGGGGTAGGGCCAACTCGCCGAAGAGCAACATCTGAGATGACGTTGATCTAAAAGACCCTGGCTACCCCATCCTGCTGTGCAGGGGTGGCTCGGCGTTGCTGATGTCGTTTCCATGCCGTTCGCTGCCGTGATCAACGGCGCAGAACGTCGGTGTAGCAGTGCGTGTGCTGGCAGTCCTCAACGCGTTGCTGTAGGCACTGTTTCGGTTTGTAACCAGCGGGTGGAAGGATGGCTGACGGCTGGATCGCCTTTCAATACCTTGAAATCGTCCGGATGCGGTTAGCTTCCCTAGGCGATCATTGTCGCCCGGACAGTATAGGCTTTTTGGAGGCCGATCCGATGTTTGAACCGGGCTTGAATCCGCTGCTGCGCTTGTATCGTCCGCACGGCTCGTCGGCTGATGTGTGGTTGATCTATGAGGATTTAAATGAAGAGAGTTTTGTCGCTGCCTTCCAGCCTGCCCGTAGCGAGCGGTCTGGAGATTCGTTTGGCAGGTTTACAACCGCCTCCATTAGGGACATGCGTGTTTTCCTTGGTCAGCTGATTTCAGGTGGCTGGGAAATTGACCCATCGCCTTTCGGTGGTCGAGGGGTCGTCTAATCGTGTTTCAGGTTGTTGTGCCCTGGGCGGTTTCTTTGGAGTTCAAGGCGTCTCTCTGTAACACAGGTTGGCTTTGAAGCCCCTGGTGGGCAGCAGCGCGTGCGTGCGCTGAGTTAAGCCAAGTGCTGTTGCTTCTGGCCGACCTGTTAAGCGGTCGTCAGATCAGAGTGGATCAAGCTTAAGTGTGTAGTCCCAGCAGGTTGTTCAGCTGACAAGTGGGTGTGAGCTCGTCAGGGTCGGAGTGTCACCGCCGTCCCGTAAAGCTCACCACCTATGCATACCCACCCCAATGCCCGGCTGACACCCCTTGGCCGGGA
>CAIOXF010000325.1 GCA_903862155.1 uncultured cyanobacterium
GGGCTTGCCCGTGGAACCGGATGTGTAAAGCACGAACAGCCGGTCTTCACTGGCCATCGGCTCAGCCGGGCAGTCCGCGCTCTGGGCGGGCACAAACTGGTGCCACCACATATCGCGGCCGGCCTCCATGGCGCAGCCCTGATTGGTGCGCTGCACCACCAGCACGTGCTCCACGCTGGGAACAGCACCCCCTTCAAGGGCCTCATCCACCGCCGGCTTGAGGCTCACCGCCTTGTCCTTGCGGAAGCCCCCATCGGCGGTGATCACCGCCTTGGCCTGGCCATCGATCAGGCGGTCGCGCAGGGCATCGGCGGAGAAGCCGCCAAACACCACGGAGTGGGGGGCACCGATGCGGGCACAGGCCAGCATGGCGATGGCTGCTTCCGGCACCATCGGCATGTAAAGCGCCACCAGATCGCCCTTGCCGATGCCCAGGGCCTTGAGCGCATTGGCTGCACGGCACACCTCACCGTGCAGCTCCCGGTAGGTGAAGGTGCGGGTGTCGCCGGGTTCGCCTTCCCAGATCAAGGCCGTCTTGTCGGCACGCGGGCCATTGAGGTGGCGATCGAGGCAGTTGAAGCTGAGATTGGTGGTGCCGCCTTCAAACCAGCGGGCAAAGGGCGGGTTGCTCCAATCGAGAACGTTGTGAAACGGCTCAAACCAGTGCAGCTCGCTGCGGGCCAGATCCCCCCAGAAGGCATCGGGATCGGCGTCGGCACGGGCGGCCAGCTCGCGGTAGGCCTCGATGGTGCCGAAGCGGGCCTGGGCGGCCAGCTCGGCCGGGGGGTCAAAGCTGCGCTGCTCCTGCAGCACCGATTCGATCGTGGGGGCGGTCAAGGCGCAGCACCGGGACTGGGCGCCATTCAAGCGACCAAGATGGCCCCATGCACCGACCTGCCGCCTGCTTATTCGATCTCGACGGGCTTCTGCTCGACACCGAACCCCTGCACGCCCGCGCTTGGCAGGAAGCCGCAAGCCATTTCGGCCGGCCCCTGGAGACCGAGGAGCTGATGGCACTTCGGGGCCGGCGTCGCCACGACTGCGCCGATCAGGTGCGTCACTGGATTGCGGGGGCGGGTGGGCCGAAGTTGAGCCGCGAAGAACTGCTGGCGGTGCGCCAGCCGATTGCCGAGGCCCTACTGCCCACAGCACCCCCCATGCCCGGGGCACCCGAGCTGGTGCAGCGCTGCCGGGATCTGGCGGTGCCAATGGCTCTGGCCACCAGCAGCTCCCGCGATGCAGTAGCCCTTAAGGCAGCGCCCCACCCCTGGATTGAGCCAATCGCCGTTCGCGTTCACGGCGACGACCCGGAGCTGGCCGCGGGCAAGCCGGCACCGGACGTGTTCCTGCTCGCTGCCGCCCGCTTGGGAGTGGAGGCCCAGCACTGCTGGGCCTTTGAAGACTCACCGGCAGGTGCCCACAGCGCTCTGGCTGCTGGCTGCACGGTGCATGTGCTGCCGCCCGATCACCTCAATGGCGATGAGATCGCCACGCTCTATCCGGGCATCGAGCGGGTACTGCGGAGCCTGGAAGAGGTGGTGCTGTCTTAGTACAGCCGGCTCAGCACGAAATCAGGCAAGGCCTTGAGGGCGCGGCTCGAATCAGACACTGGCAGCCACTCCAGGGCTTCAGCGGCTTCACGGGCGAACTGCTCGGCCATGGCGCGGGAGCGAGGGATGGCCTCACAACCACGCACCAGCTCAAGGGCCTGCTCCAGATCCCCGTCTTGGCTGAACTCCCGCTCGATCAGCCCAGCCAGCGCTGGACGCTCCTCCAATGCATAGAGGGCCGGAGCGGTGAGATAGCCCGAGGCAAGGTCGCTGGCGGCGGGCTTGCCCAGCTGTTGGTCGTTGCCGGTGAAGTCCAGGATGTCATCCACCACCTGGAAAGCCAGGCCCAGCTGGCGGCCGAAGCGGTAAAGCGAATCCAGCCGCTCTGCAGGCAGCTCAGTGAGCACGCCAGCTGCCCGGGCGCTGTTGGCAATCAGCGAGGCGGTTTTGCAATAGCTCTTTTCGAGGTAAGTCTCAAAACTCTGGCCGGTGTCGTAGCGGAAGAGGCTCTGGCGCACCTCGCCGTCGGCCAGATCCATGATCACGCGGCTGAGCAGCTTCACCACCTCGAGGTTGTCGAGGTTGGCGAGGTGCCAACTGGCTTGGGCAAAAAGAAAATCACCGGCCAGCACGGCCACCCGGTGGTTGAAGCGGCTGTGAACCGTATCCACACCC
>CAIOXF010000326.1 GCA_903862155.1 uncultured cyanobacterium
CGGCAAGAACCAACCGCAAACCCGCATGGCTCGGGGCAATCTCGGCAAAGGCTTGGATCAAGCGGAGCAGGTTCTTATGCGGGTACGCCTGCCCTACATGCAGCAGGTAGGGATCAGCCCGGCTGACAGGCGGTGCCGAGGCGGGGCAAAACACATCGGCGTCGTAACCCAGGGGAATCACGGAGATCTGACTGTCGGGCAAGCCCGTGCAGCGTTGAATCTCTAGAGCAGTGAATTGGGAGTTTGTGAGCACGTGCCTGGAGTTGCGCAGCAGGGGCGGCACCCAGCTGCGGAAATAGAGGCTCTGAAATGACCGTTCCGGATGGCTGATCGGCCGCAGGTCGTGGACCATCACCACCTGAGGAATCCCCTGCGGCCCCAGATAGCCCTCCGGCGCAGGCGTGAAGATCAGCGAAGCCTTGTGGCGGCGAGCCAGGCGCGGGAGCTCGAGCTGGGTCCAGGCCAGGCGTTTCAGTCGCTGCTTTGCCGTTCCCGCCTCCCCACCAGGAATCAGCACGTGCGGAAGCTCCTGCAGGGCAGGCAGCACGGCATTGGCGTACACCCCAATCCCCGTGGGCTGGCGCAACACCGGGCGGTAGTTGAGCAGCAGGGTCATCAGGCCAAGCCGATCAAGCGACGGCGGCCGTACTTGGCCCAGTTGAGGGCCCAGCAGGCCGCACTCACCGGGGCACTGAGGTGGCGGCGCTGAGCGCGGAAGGTTTCGGCATACACCCGGCCGATGCGGGTGTGGCTCACACCGGCCTGCACCACTTTGAGGATGGGGTCGCTGCTGTGGATCGCCCGCAAGTCGGGCGGCAGGCGCAGCAACCACTCGTAGTCGCCGCAGATGCGGAAGCTGGCATCGAAGGGGCCAAACCGTTCGAACAAGGCTCGGCGCACGAGCATGCCGGGATGGGCGATGTTCATCGACTGCCGCATCCGCTTCCACTGCCAGCCAAAACCCCAATGGCGCAGCAGGCGGCCATCCGGTGCGTAGTAGGCATTGCGCGCGGTGATCAGATCAGCACCGCTGGCTGTGAGTGCTGCGATCCGCTCCAGGCTGCCGCTATCCACAAAGGTGTCGTCGGCACCGATGAAGCAGAGGTAGGTGCCCCTGGCCAGCTGAAGCCCCCGGTTCCAGGCGTCGTAGATGCCGGTGTCGGGCTGGCTGCTCCAAACCACGCGCTGCGGCCCCTCGGACAGGGTTTGCTGAAACGCCGCCACCAGCTCCGCCGTTCCATCCGTGGATGCGTTGTCGAGCAGTAGAAGCTCCCAGTCGCTCCAGCTCTGAACTGCCAGGCTCTCGAGGAACTGCTGCAGCAGCGGCGCACAGTTCCACGTGGCCACCAGGATCGAGAGGCGGGGTGGGGGGGTCATGGAAAGCACCCACAGCGCTCGGCAGCGATCTGGAGCTTCTGATCGGCAGTGATCAGGCAGGCTGCCTCGCGGAGCGACAACGCCAGATAGAGCGCGTCATAGGCACTGAGACCCTGGCTGGCAGCCAAAGCAAACGCAGATCCACACAACCCCTCCGACGAGGTGGTTCGAATGGGCAGCCGGCCTATCTCCTTCAACAGCTCAGAGGCCTCATTGGCAGACAGCGCTTCACGCCTCACCTGCTTCAGCAGGACAGAGGCACATTCAATCCAGAGCAAATCCGGAGCCAACAACCAGGCATCACCCCGAATACCGCGCGCCACAGCAGGCTCCAACCTTGGAGGCAGCGGTCCATCCAAGAGGTAGAGCCTGAGAACAGCGGAAGCATCAAGCACGAAGACATCGGGCTCAACGCTCACGATCACTCCGCAGATCGTCGATCACGTTCGGGAAAGAACGCCCTTCTAAGCGCGTACGCCAAGCCTGAATGGAATCCCACACTTCAGGCCGGGCAGCTCGAACCTCCCGCTCCAGCATCAGGCGGGCCTGCTCCTGCATGCTCCGATGATTAAGGGCTGCCAATTGGCGCAGACCCTCGTACACCTCATCCGGGATTCCACGGAGACTCAGGGACGCCATAAAACAGGCGAAGCGATATCAGAATGCTATCGCCACCAGGCATGCCTTCTGAGCGTCCACGTCAGCCAGCGGCAGTTCCTGCTCCTCGCCGTTGCCCCGCAGGGGCTTGAGCCGCACCACCCCCTGTTCCACCTCGCCGTCACCGAGCACAGCAGCCCAGGCGGCACCGCTGCGGTCGGCCCGTTTGAACTGCTTGCCAAAGGCGGCACCGCTGGAATCGAGCTCCACGCTCAGGCCAGCACGGCGGAGGTTGCGAGCCAGGGTCAGAGCAGCCGGCTCAGCCGCCTCGCCGCGGTTCACCAGATACACATCCGGCGCCGGGCCCACCGCCGCCTCACCAGCAACCTGCTCCAACAGCAGCACCAGCCGTTCCATCCCCAGCGCCCAGCCGATCGCGGGAGTCGAAGCACCTCCGAGCTGCTCCACCAGCCCGTCGTAGCGACCGCCGCCGCACACGGTGGCCTGGGCGCCCAGCTGGGTGGAGGTGATCTCGAAGGCGGTGTGGCTGTAGTAATCCAGCCCGCGGACCAGCCTCGGATTCAGCGTGAAGGGGATGTCTAGGGCAGTGAGGCCCGCTTTCACCTGCTCAAAGCGATCGCGGCTCTCTGGCGCCAGTGCCTCGGCCAAGGTGGGAGCATCCGCCAGCAGTGCCTGGGTATCTGGGTTCTTGGAATCCAGGATGCGCAGGGGGTTGCGCTCCAGCCGGTCCTGGGAATCGGGGTCGAGCTGATCCTTGTGCCGCTGCAAGTAGGCCACCAGCTGCTCGCGGTAGCGGGCCCGGTCGTCGGTGCTGCCGAGGGTGTTGAGCTCTAGGGCCAGGCCCTGCACGCCCAGATCCGCCAGCAGATCCCAGGCGATAGAGATCGCCTCCACATCGGAGCGGGCATCGGCGAAGCCAAGAAACTCCAGACCGATCTGATGAAACTGGCGCTGGCGCCCCGCCTGGGGTCGCTCGTAGCGGAACATCGGACCGCCGTACCAGAGCCGCTGCGAGCCCTGGCTCAACAAACCGTGCTGAATTACCGCCCGCACCACCGATGCCGTGCCCTCGGGCCGCAGGGTGCAGCTGCGGTCGCCGCGATCCACAAACGTGTACATCTCCTTGCCCACCACGTCGGTGGCTTCACCAATGCCACGCGCAAACAGCTCGGTGACCTCCAGCAGCGGCGTGCGGATCTCCTGCACTCCAGCCCGGCGGAAGTGATCCCGGGCCGTGGCCTCCACCCGCTGCCAGAGGGAGGTGTGGGCCGGCAGCAGATCCACCATGCCCCGCAGGCTCTGCAGCTTCTCCACCGATGGCCCAATGCTGGGGCCAGTCTGCAGGGGCGCCCTTAGCCTCAATCCTGCGGATCGCCTCGCGCCTTGGCCAACCTGTTGATCACTGGTGGCGCGGGCTTCATCGGCAGCCACACCTGCCTGGTGCTGCTGGAGGCAGGGCACCGGCTGGTGGTGCTCAACAACTTCGCCAACAGCTCGCCCGAGAGCCTGCGGCGGGTGCAGGTATTCGGTGGCGACTTGTCCACCCCCGATGGCAGCGGTGTGCGCGACGACATCCCCGTGATGGACCTGGCCGATCCCTGCCTGGCTGAGATGTGCC
>CAIOXF010000327.1 GCA_903862155.1 uncultured cyanobacterium
CAAGCTTGTCATTCCAGACTGGTGGAGACAAGCCGTCACGAGCTTCCCATCGTGGATGTTCAGACACGCAGACAAATCGAGCAACAAAGCAAATCAGACACTCCATGGACTTTCGTCTTACTTTGGCGAGCTATTTTCAATACACTCGACAAGCCTAATCATCTTCTTGATAGCAATATTAATCAGCTTTGCCGCAATCTGCGCGATCACCCTACGGCGGTCGCCATTCTCAGCAAGCACCACAACCGCACTGGCATGGCTAGGGATTGGAGCAATTGCCATCGCATGTAGCCAGCGAGTAACAAGCAGGTATCAAGTTTATTTCTTTTTTCCCTTGATGATCTTGGCATGCCTAGAACTTTCACACGCCCCAGATCGCTGGCTTTGCTCGTTAAAAGAGTTTCGCCTATCGCCAAGCAAAGCTATTGCAGCATGTAGCGCATTTCTTATAATTACGGCGGGCACAAGGTCGTTTTCGAACGCATTCTCCCTAGGGCGCTTTGTCAATAACGCACAGCCCGAGAGCTTTCTCTGCTTTGGGCATCACATGGATCAATCAATGGCCTTAACAAGTGCATCAAAATGCCCTAATTTTGACGAGGCACAAAACAGCAAGAACGCTTTTGACAATTGGGCCGGGCCTAGGTAGCCACGGAGCGGCTATGCGCTGACATATCGGCACCTTTACTTGGCAGCACTTGTTCTTCTGTTTTTATTTTTTTAGTCAGGAGCTACTCGGATGAACAAGCGCTGGCTGCTGGCCCTGGTGGCGGCCCTGGTGATTTATCTGGGGTTGGGGTTGGGGTTTGGGCTGCGCGACCTGGGCAGCACATTGCAGCAACTGCCCGGCTGGTGGTGGCTGGTGGCGCCTGCCGCGGCCTTATGCAGCCATGCCGTGTTGTTTCAGCGCTGGCAGTTTTATCTGCGGCGCCTCGGGTTTCCCCTGGCCTGGCGCCCCAGCGCCCGCATCTACGCCGCAGGCCTCGCGCTGATTGCCGCCCCTGGCCGCAGCGGCGAAGCACTCCGGGGCCTCTGGTTGCAGCGCCGCCATGGCTTTCCCCTGCAGGTGGGGGTGGGGATCACGCTGGCCGAGCGCCTGGCGGATCTGGCCAGTGCGTTGCTGGTGCTGAGTTGGGGCCTGGGGGAGCGGGTGTGGGCCGCGGTGCTGGTGGGGTTTGTGGTTCTTGCCGCCGGCGGTTGGTTACTCACACACCCGGGGGTCATCCGGCGGCTGGAGCATCTGCTGGAACGCCTGCCCCTGCCCCCCCGCTGGCATGGCGTAATCCGGCTCCTGCGGGAAGCGTTGCTGAGCATGGCGCGCGTGCGCCAGTTGATGAAACCGAAGCCCCTGCTGGTGGGCACCCTGCTGGCCTGTATCTGCTGGCTGCTGGAAGCGTGGGTGCTGCAGGGCATTTACGGCGCACTGGGCAGCCCCCTGAGCCTTCATCAAACGGCTGTGATCCGCACAGCCACCGGCCTTGGCGGCGTGCTGTCGCTGTTGCCGGCGGGCCTTGGCACCAGCGAAGCCACGGCCATCGGCCTGGCGATGGCCTATGGAGCGGGCCGCTCCGAGGCCCTGGCGGCCACCTTGATGCTGCGCATCGCCACGCTGGCTGTGCCATGCCTGGTGGGAGTTCTCGCCCTACTGCGGCAGAAGGATCTCAGCCGGAGCTAAAGCCAAAACGATGCCCCCGATGAGCAAGGTCTGACGACCTACGTTCATCGGGGGCTCTCGCCGGGTCTGCGTTAATCGTAGAACCGAATGATCAGGAATCAGGCGCCGAATCAGCCGGCGTTCTCCACGATCAGCAGACCCTTGATGGAACAACTGTGACTCACGGACACCTCCTCCTGTTTGGATGATGCCAGCCGGCGACGCCTACGGCAGCTGAGCCGAAGCCCAAAAGCCACGTCACTGCTGACGGAACTCAGCGACTTTAAGGGATTTTTGGCCTGCGCCCGAGGCTGGCTGGTCAACTCCGGACTGGAGTTGGACCATAAAAAAAGCGCCCCCTTACAGGAGCGCTTGATGAAGATGGCGGTTGCCAGCAATGGCATCCACCCGAGGATCGATCAACCGATCAGAGAGCGTTACCGCGGGGCAGTACCTCTTCAGGGAAGACGAAGTTTTCGTGAGGCTGGTCAGCCGGTGCCATCCAGGCACGCAGACCTTCGTTCAGAAGGATGTTCTTCGTGTAGAAGGTTTCGAACTCAGGGTCCTCAGCAGCGCGGATCTCCTGCGACACGAAGTCGTAGGCACGCAGGTTGAGGGCCAGGCCGATGATGCCGATGCTGCTGGTCCACAGACCCATCACCGGCACAAACAGCATGAAGAAGTGCAGCCAGCGCTTGTTGGAGAAGGCGATCCCGAAGATCTGGCTCCAGAAACGGTTGGCCGTCACCATCGAGTAGGTCTCCTCTTCCTGGGTGGGCTCGAACGCCCGGAAGGTGTTGGCCTGCTCGCCATCTTCAAACAGGGTGTTCTCCACCGTGGCGCCGTGGATGGCGCACAGCAGCGCACCGCCCAGGATGCCGGCCACACCCATCATGTGGAACGGATTCAGGGTCCAGTTGTGGAATCCCTGCAGGAACAGCAGGAAGCGGAAGATCGCGGCCACACCGAAGGAGGGCGCGAAGAACCAGCTGCTCTGACCCAGCGGGTACATCAGGAACACGCTCACGAACACCGCAATCGGGCCGGAGAAGGCGATCGCGTTGTACGGGCGGATGCCCACCAGGCGGGCAATCTCGAACTGACGCAGCATGAAGCCGATCAGGGCGAAAGCGCCGTGCAGGGCCACGAAGGGCCACAGGCCACCCAGCTGGCACCAGCGCACGAAGTCACCCTGGGCCTCGGGGCCCCAGAGCAGCAGCAGGCTGTGCCCCATGGCATCAGCCGGGGTGCTCACCGCAGCGGTGAGGAAGTTGCACCCCTCCAGGTAGGAGCTGGCAATGCCGTGGGTGTACCAGGAGGTCACAAAGGTGGTGCCGGTGAGCCAGCCGCCCAGTGCCAGATAGGCCGTGGGGAAGAGCAGCAGACCCGACCAGCCCACGAAAACGAAGCGGTCGCGCTTGAGCCAGTCATCGAGGACGTCAAACCATCCCCGTTGCGGCGCGCGCCCTACAGCGATCGTCATG
>CAIOXF010000328.1 GCA_903862155.1 uncultured cyanobacterium
ACCCACCCGTGCCGCAAAGGACAGGCTGTCAGCGAAACAGTGGCAGGGGCCATCCACGGCACCTGAGGCAAACATCGTGAGGCGCAGCATGCAATCAACCGAGTTCCAACTGCAGGTGGCGGTGGAGCCAGTCACGCAGCACGATCAAACCCCAGCGCCGGGCCCAGGGGCTGAGATCCAGCCCCGCCGGAATGGAAGGACGTGAGAGTGCCCCACCGCCAGGCACAAACGCCGATTCGGGCTGGTCTAACCAGGTTTGGAATGGCACCACAAATCCCTGCTTGCGGCCGGCGGGCAGCAACGCCTGGAGCTCGGGCACAGCCTGGCGCAACAGCGCTTTGTTGGGTGCCAGGCGGCTGGTGGCTGGCAACACCGCCAGACGGCGAAAGAGGGCCGCATCCACGAAGGGCAGGCGCAGCTCCAGGCCATGGGCCATGGAAAACACATCGCTGTCGCGCAGCAGCTGCTGGCCCATGTAGCGGCTGGTTTCCAGCCAGGCCACAGCATCGGCTTGGCTGGAAACTTGCGCCTCCAGGCCCTGCTCCAGGGCCAATCCCGCCGATTCGCAGGGGCCGGTGTGAAGCTGCCAATCGAGCTGCCAGTGCCCCAGCAGGGCCCTGATCTCCCGGGGGGCGAATAGCCCCCGCAGGCAGGTGTGGGCGGAGGCCGCCGTGCCGGCACCGCCCAGAAAGGCGGCCAGTCGCTGGCAGTGATGCCTGGGGTGGCGGCCCAGCCGGCGCGCCAAGGGCCGGCGCAGGGGGCCGAGGCGGCGGTGCCAGTGCAGCAGCTGGGGGATCCGGCGGAAGCTGGGATAACCGCCGAACAGCTCGTCGCCACCGAGGCCGCTCAGCACCACCTTGAGGCCCTGCTGGCGGGCCAGGTGGGCCACGCTGTAGGTGTTGAAGCCATCCACCGTGGGCTGATCCACCGCGGCCAGGAAGCCAGGCAGGAGCGCCGCCGCCGCCTGAGGATCCAGTTCGATGCCCACATGGCGGCTGCCAAATCGCTGGGCCAGGGCGGCCGCCACACCGGATTCGTCGAAGGCGCGTTCCCGGAAGCCGATCGAGAGGGTGGTGAGGGGCCGATCCGCCAGGGCCAGCAGGGTGGCGGAATCGAGGCCTCCCGAGAGGAAGAGGCCCACCGGCACATCGCTGAGCTGATGGGCCTGCACGGAAGCGGCCAGGGCCTGGCGGGTGAGGCTGCCGTGCTGATCCGTGGGTAAGGGGAGGCCGGGTGCAAACGTGGGCTGCCAGTGGGCCTGCACCTGCCACTGGCCGCGCTGCCATACACCGAGATGCCCTGGCGGCAGGCTGGTGATGCCCTCCACCAGGGTGAGGGGCTCAGGCACGCTGCCGGAAGCCAGAAAGCCGGCCAGGGCTGGGCGATGAAGCTGGCGAGGGATCAGGCCGCTCGCCAGCAGGGCTCGCACCTCCGAGGCAAACAGCAGCTGCCCCTGGCGGCCCTGCCACAGGTAGAGGGGCTTGATGCCAAAGGAATCGCGCGCCAGCAGGGCCCGCTGCTCACGGCGATCCCAGAGGCAAAAGGCAAACATCCCCTGCAGGCGCTGCAGGGCCGCGGTGCCGTAGCGGATATAAAGCTGCAGCAACACTTCCGTGTCGCTGGTGGAGCGGAACGTGTGGCCCTGCCGTTCGAGCTCTTGGCGGAGATCGTGCTGGTTGTAGATCTCCCCGTTGAACACCAGCGCATAGCCGCCACAGGCCGACAGCATCGGCTGCTGGCCTGCCGAGGAGAGGTCTTGAATCGCCAGGCGCCTGTGC
>CAIOXF010000329.1 GCA_903862155.1 uncultured cyanobacterium
GGCTGCACCACCTTCAGGGGCAGTTGCTGGCCGTTAGCCAGTTGCAAGGAGGCCGTGGGCGGCTGCGGCGAGGGCCGCAGTGGTTGCCGCTGGCTGGGCGGTAGCCGCTCGGTAATGGCCAGACAGTATTGCCCGGTGCCCCCGGCACTTGCAGGTGTGGGCCGCACCAGACCCTGGCCCACCGCTCGGTCTTGCCCATCGAGCAGGAGCAGGCTTCCTGCGAGCTGATCGGCGCTGCCGATCAGGCGGGTGGTGCCAGCCGTGGCGCCCAGCTCCAGTACGGGCTTCTGGCCTGCTGGGCAGCTGGCCGGCGCCACTTCCAGGCTCAACTCGCGGCGGCGATAGAGATCTGCCCTGCTGCCATCGGGCAGCGGCCAGCTCTGAACCTCCACAAAGGCTGGTGATTGGCGCACCAGCGTGCTCAACCGCGCCTGCCGCTCATCGCTCATCACCCCCTGGTTGCCGCCCTTGAGCAGAAACCAGTCGAAGCCGGCCAGGTCGTCTGGGAGATGCTCCACCGGCGCCACGGTTTGCCGTGCGGCCACCCGGAACTGCTGGCGGCGGCCTTCCGCCTCGAGGTTGAAGGCGTTGAGGAATTCGTGATCCGGCAACACGGCCAGGGTGGAGAGCTGCTGCGGGCTCTGGCTGCGGATCGCGCCCACGATCTCCTCCAGCGGCCAGTGCTCTCCCTGTTTGGGCAGGTGGGCCGGAAACCCCGTGAGGTTCGGACCGATTCCGAACTGGGTGGCCAGCCAGCCGGCCATCCCCAGCGCCAGCACGGCCCCCTGCAGCCAGCGGCCCGCCTGGCTGATCAGCAGGCCCAGCAACAGCAGCAGCTGGGGCAGCAGCGGCAGCACAAAGCGGAAATCCTTGGTGCTCATCAGGCTGGCCAGCAGCAGGGCGCCCACCGGAAAGCTCAGCCACCAGGCCACGCGCCAGCGCTGCTCTGAAGTGCCGGGAACCTGGGGCCAGGCCTGGCGTTGCCAGCAGCTCAGCCCCCAACCGATCAGCACCACGCCCACCAGCCAGGCCCCGGCCATCGACGGCAGCAGGCGCGGGTAATAGAGCCACCCCTCCAGGGTGTTGGGCTCCAGCCCCTCCTGATACAGCACCCCCCAGCGGCGGGCGTTGTTCACGGTGCTGAGGATCGTGAGCCAGTTCTGGCTGAACCAACCCCCGGCCACCAGCCAGGCCAGCCAGCTGGCCAGCAGGGCTTCGCCAGCGTGCTGCCAGCGTCTTCTCACCAGTTGGCTGATCGCCCGGATAAGGAGCCACGTCAATGGCAGCCACAGCAGCAGCAGCCCGGTGGGCCTGGTGAGCAGTAGCAAGCCCAGCCCCACACCCGCCAGCGCGGAGGCCAGCCAGGGCCTGCGCACCTGCCCGAGATGACGCCAGCTGAGCAACAGCCAGCAGGCGGAGATCACGGCGGTGAGGCTGAAATCGATCAGGTAATCGGTGCGCTGGTTGAGCAGGGCGGGCGCCACCGCGGCCAGGAAGGCCGCCCATAACCCGCCGTTGCGCTGGCCCGCCAGACGGCCCTGGCCGTAGAGGCTGAGCAGCAGCAGCGCCTGAAACAGGCCGTTGCTCAGGATCGCCGTGCTGTAGCTCGGCCCCACCACGGAGAACAGCGGAGCAGTCACCAGATAGGTGAGCGGGCCCCGGTAGCTGGGGGCCTGGGCCCAGAGCGCATGCCACCAGCTGGCGTTGAACGGCGCCAGGTGTTGCAGCACCTGCCAGAAGCCCAGGGCGCGGCTGAGATGGTCGCCCTGATCCCAGGCGGGAGGGAGCTGGTGTTGGCGCACCCAGGCCAGATCCAGCAGCACACCCACCAGCCAGATGCCGAAAAGCACCAGGGCATCCCGGCGGGGTAGGGGCCAGAGGCGTTGTGTCATGGGGCTGAGCCTGCCGGGTTGGTGCGGCGTTGGGCCAGCACCCAGCCCTGCAGGGCCGGTGCCTGCACCTTGATCTGCCAGTGCTCCGGGTTGCCCAGCTCGCTGCGGCGCATCCATACGGTTTGGCCCGGGTTCACCTCGGCCGGGTTCAACAGCTGTTTCGGGGTGTTGCGCGTGGCCAGGGCCAGCAGGATCAGCTGGGCGTGCTCAGCACCATCGAGGGGCTTGGCTGCGGCGGCTTGGATGGAGTCCGCGCTCAACGCAGCCTGAACGTCAGGCGTGCTCAAGGCCAATCGCACTGCAGCACTGCGATCCGAGAACAACCCGCCCTGGGTGAGCAACACCAGCGCAACCCATGGGCCCAGCAGTACAGCCGTAAGGCGCCGGGAAGGGGAGGGCTGCCAGGGCACCACCAGCCA
>CAIOXF010000330.1 GCA_903862155.1 uncultured cyanobacterium
ACCCAGGTGGTCACCTACCGCCAGCGGGAAGCCGATCACCCCTATCTCGACGATCTGCTCCGTGAGGAAGCGGTGCCAGGCCAGGCGCTTTGGGTGGTGAGCTGGGGCTTTGATGTGCCTGGCCTGTTGAGGCGTTTGAAGGGCCGGCCTGTGGTGTATCACGCCCACAGCAGTGGGTATGGCTTTGATCTCCCGCCTGCCACCCCGGTGTTGGCGGTGAGCCGCAACACGCTCGGCTACTGGGGAGACCGCAGCCCGCGCAGTCCGCTGGTGCTGGTTCCCAATGCCCTGGAGCCCCAGTGGCTGGAGCGCGGCGCCCGGCCAGGCAAGCCTGCGGCGTCGGCAGCGGCGCGTCGCCCGATTGACGTGCTGGTGCAACGGCGCAAGAGCAGCTGCTACGTGCTTCAGCACCTGGTGCCAGCGCTGCGGGCCCGGGGCCTGCGGGTGGAGGTGCAGAGCGGCTGGGTCGACGACCTGGTGGACCTGTTCAACAGCGCCACCGTGTATCTCTATGACTCAGCCGATTACTGGCGGGGCCGCGGCGTGAGCGAAGGCTTCGGGCTGCCGCCGGTGGAGGCCCTGGCCTGCGGCTGTGTGGTGTTTAGCAGCCTCAACCACGCCCTGGCCGACACGCTCGATCCCGGCGTACTGGGTCACCAGATCGGCTGCGGCACCCTGGAGGCCGACGTGGAGCGGATTGCGGCCGCGGTGGCCGAACCCGCCGCCTGGCAGGCCCAGCGTGATCAGCTCGCCGCATTGCTGGCCGATTGCAGTGAAGACACTCTGCGGGCCCGTTGGGCAGCAGCTCTGGAGGCGGTGGAAGCCCACTGGCTCCGCTGCCTTGTCGGGGCGCCTCCCCTGCGCAGCTTGTCTCCGAAGCTGCTCCGCTGGCAGCAGCGGCTGGAACGACTCGGCAGCAAGGTGAGGCCAATCGGTTGGCTGGCTGGCCGCCTGGGGCTGACTCCCTGAAGCCCGGGCCCATAACTTCAACCCATGCGCAGCGAGACCTTCGACCAGCTCCGTCGGCTCCTGCGCCATCTCCCCCGGCGTCGGCTCCGGGCCCTGCAGGTGTTGGTGCCCTTTTCGGTGGTGCCGGGGGTGATCGACCTGCTGTCGGTGGCGGTGATCGCCAGGCTCACCGGGGCCCTGGTGGGTTCAGGCCTGGACGATCGCCTGCCCGGTATCCATGTCTTTGGAGGCGATGGGATCGATCAGAGCCTCTGGCTGATCCTGATCTTCATTGCCCTGGCCTGGGCCGCTTCGGTGTCGAAGATCGGCCTCAAGTTTTTTCAGCAGCGCCTCTCAGCCCAGATCTGGCGTGATCTGTCGGATCAGGTGCATGCCCGGTTGCTGAATCAGCCGTTTGAATATCACTTGGGCAAGAGCACCGCTGATCTCAGTGCCCAGCTGCTCAACAACATGAACCGGGTGGCGACCAACGTGGTCACCCCCACTCTGCAGATCCTGAGCGCTTCGGTGTCGATCCTGTTGCTCTCGATCGGGATTTTGTTCGTGGGTCGTTGGCTGGCCGTGATCCTGGTGTGCGGGCTGGTGGTGGCCTACTGGCTGATCTCCACCACGGTGACGCCCAAGTTGCGCCATGGCTTTCGCCAGAAATTGCGTCTTGAGGGGGAATCGGCCGAGATCCTGTTCGAATCCTTGAATTCCATCCGCGACATTCAGCTCACGGGATCGGAGGCCTATTTCGAGAGCCAGTTCGACAATGTGGGCCGTCAGGCTAAGCGTTATGCCTGGATCACCGAATGGCTGCCGGATCTGCCGCGGGCGCTGATTGAGCCCTTTGGGATCACCATGATCTTTGCGGTGGGCGCCGTGCCGGCTTTGCTGAGCGGTGATCCCAACCAGGTGAGGGCGATCCTTCCCTTCTTGGCCACCATCGCCGTTGCGGCCCTGCGCCTTACCCCACCGCTGCAGGACGCTTTCCGATCGCTCACCCAGTTCCGCGGCGGCCTGCCGCTGCTGAGCAGCGCTCTGGAATTGCTGGACTTGCCAGCCAACCGTCCCACCCTGCGGACACCCGGTGTGCCTTCCCCCGCTGGGATGTTCCCGCGCCATTCGATTCGCCTTCAAGACGCCTGGTACCGCTATCCCAGCTCCGATGAGTGGGTGCTCAAGGGCGTTTCGATCTCCATCCCCGTGGGGTCCAGGGTGGCGCTGGTGGGCGCCACCGGCAGCGGCAAAACCACCACCGCGAATTTGCTGCTCGGCTTGCTGTCGCCCAGCCGCGGCTGCCTTGAGCTGGATGGCATCCCGGTGGAGGGCCTGGATGTGCCCGCCTGGCAGGCCAACTGCGCCCAGGTGCCCCAGAGCATCTCCCTGCTGAATGGCACCGTGCTGGAAAACGTGGCCTTTGGGGTCGCACCGGAGCTGGCGGATCAGCACCGGGTGTGGGAGGCGCTGGAGTCGGCCCAGTTGCAGGATTTCGTGGCCGAGCTCCCCTATGGGCTCTACACCCAGGTGGGCGAAAACGGATTGCGCCTCTCGGGCGGCCAACGCCAACGGCTCGCGTTGGCCCGGGCCTTTTACCGCCAGGCGCGCTTTCTGGTGCTCGACGAGGCCACCAGTGCCCTCGACAACCGCACCGAATCGGAGGTGATCGAGGCGCTGGAGGTGGTGGGGCGCCGCTGCACCACGGTGGTCATTGCCCATCGGCTGAGCACCGTGCAGCGTTGCGATCGCATCTATGAATTCGACCGCGGCGAGGTGAAGGCCTACGGCAGCTTCAGTGAGCTGCAGGCCCTCTCCGAGAGCTTCCGCGAGCTGGCCCAATTGGAACGGCGCATCAATAGCTGAACGGCCGGACCCCGGGCGCGAAGATGCCTGCATGAGCGCCTTCCTTGCCGGACTCAACGACGCCCAGCGCCGGGCGGTGGATCACCATCTCGGGCCCCTGTTGGTGGTGGCGGGGGCCGGTAGCGGCAAGACCCGCGCCCTCACCCATCGGATCGCGCATCTGATCGGGCATCACGGCGTGGATCCGGCTGAACTCCTGGCGGTTACCTTCACCAACAAGGCGGCCCGCGAGATGAAGGAGCGGCTTGAGGTGCTGCTCGCCCAGAAGCTGGCCCAGAGCCAGTTCGGCCAGCCATGGAGCACCCTGCAGCCGGTGGACCAGCGCCAGTTGCGCAGCCGCATCTACCGCGATGTGATCAAGGACCTGTGGATCGGCACGTTCCACGCCCTGTTTGCGCGGCTGCTGCGCTTCGATATCGACAAGTTCAAAGACCCTGAGGGGCTGAGCTGGACCCGCCAGTTCTCGATCTACGACGAGGGCGACACCCAGACCCTGGTGAAGGAGATCGTGACCCAGGAACTGGGCCTCGATCCCAAGCGGTTCGAGCCCAAGAAGGTGCGCTGGGCGATCAGCAACGCCAAGAACCAGGGCTGGATGCCCGAGCAGCTGGAGGCCGATGCCGGCGGTCAGCGCGGCAAGTTGATGGCCGAAACCTATCGGCGTTACCGCCGCGCCCTGGCGGCGAACAACGCCCTCGACTTTGACGATCTGCTGCTGCTACCGGTTCAGCTCCTGCGCCAGAACGAGCAGGTGCGCCATTACTGGCACCGCCGTTTCCGCCACGTGCTGGTGGATGAATACCAAGACACCAACCGCACCCAGTACGAGCTGATCAAGCTGCTCGTCACCGATGGCGCCGATCCCGATGGGTTCAGCGACTGGGGCAACCGCTCAGTCTTCGTGGTGGGCGACGCCGACCAGAGCATCTACAGCTTCCGCGCTGCCGATTTCACGATCCTGATGGGTTTTCAGGACGACTTCGGTGATGGGGCTCCCGATGACGCTACCCGCACGATGGTGAAGCTGGAGGAGAACTATCGCTCCACCGCCACGATCCTGGAGGCGGCCAATGTGCTGATCGCCAACAACTCCGAGCGCATCGACAAGGTGTTGCGCCCCACCCGCGGGGAAGGGGAGCTGATCACCCTCACCCGCTGCGACGACGAAATCGCTGAAGCCGAGGCAGTGGTGCATCGCATGCGCATGCTGGAGGCGGCCCACCCCGACTTGAGCTGGCGCGATATGGCCGTGCTCTATCGCACCAATGCCCAGTCGCGGGCGATGGAGGAATCGCTGGTGCGCTGGGGCATTCCCTACATCGTGGTGGGCGGGCTGCGCTTCTACGACCGGCGTGAAATCAAAGACATGCTGGCCTACCTCAAGCTGCTGGTGAATCCGGCCGATACGGTGAGCCTGTTGCGGGTGCTCAATACCCCGAAGCGCGGCATTGGCAAAACCACGATTGAGCGTCTCACCGATGCCTCCAATCAGCTGGGCATTCCGCTCTGGGATGTGGTGAGTGATGCGGAGGCCGTGCGCTCGCTAGGGGGGCGTTCGGCCAAGGGCCTGCTCCAGTTCTGCGAGCTGGTGAACGATCTGCAGCGCCGTAGCCAGGACGCACCACCCTCGGAGATGGTGCAGCGGGTGATGGAGCAGAGCGGCTATCTGGCCGAACTCATTGCTGATGGCACCGATGAAGCAGAAGACCGCCGCCGCAACCTCAACGAACTGGTGAACGCCGCGCTCCAGTACCAGGAGGAGAACGAGGCGGGTTCCTTGGAGGATTTTCTCGCCTCAGCTGCCCTGGCCAGCGATGCCGACAGCAAGGACACCGAACAGGACCGGGTCACCCTGATGACCCTGCACTCCAGCAAGGGCCTGGAGTTCCCCGTGGTGTTCCTGGTGGGCATGGAGCAGGGCCTGTTCCCCAGCTACCGCTCCCTGGAGGATCCGGCCTCGATGGAGGAGGAGCGCCGCCTCTGCTATGTGGGCATCACCCGTGCCAAGGAGCGGCTGTTCCTCTCCCATGCCAGCGAGCGACGGCTGTGGGGCGGGATGCGTGAGCCGGCGGTGCCTTCGGTGTTCCTCTCCGAACTCCCCGACGAACTGGTGCAGGGTGATATTCCCCACAGCGGCGGCGCCGCGATTCGTCGCGAGCAGCGCCTGGATCGGCTCACCCGCGTGGATCGCGATGACAGTCGGCGGGTGGCCTCAGGGGGCACCTCCGGTACCCCAGCCAATGCCGTGCGGCGCCGCAGTGCGGGGCCAGCCCCCGGCAAAACCTGGGCTGTGGGTGATCGGCTGCGCCATTCCTCCTTCGGCGAAGGCTTCGTGACCCATCTGTTCGGCAGCGGCGAGCGCATCTCGATCGCCGTGAAGTTCGAAGGCATGGGGCCCAAGATCCTCGATCCGCGCCTGGCACCGATCGAGCCGCTCTGATGCAGCTCCCCGGCGTTCCCCAGGGGCTGCTGCAGGCGTTGGTGGCGGCAGCGGGTGGCCGCCGGGTGGCGCTGGTGGGGGGCGCGGTGCGCGACCTGCTGCTGCACCGGGTGCACAACGACCCCTGGCGCGGGCTGCCCGATCTGGACCTGGTGGTGGAGGGAACCGCTGAGGAGATCGCCGCTGATGCGGCGGATCGACGCCCAGCGCCCGCTCTGGCCCAGGCCCTCCGGGATCAACTGGGGGCTGACCAGGTGCCGAGCCTCTGTGAACACGGACGCTTTGGCACCGTGGAAGTGGAACTGCGCCTGCCTGGCGCTGGCACCTGGCTGCTGGACATCGCTTCGGCC
>CAIOXF010000331.1 GCA_903862155.1 uncultured cyanobacterium
AGGCGGCGCACGGTGGGGTTGGTGCTCTTTCTGAGGGCGTCGTGGGCCATCACCAACGCTCCGCCGTGGTGCTGGAGCATTCCTTCCAGAAACCAGGCAACCCGGTTCTGCCGGGTGGGCGTTGAGCCCATCATCCGCATCGCTTCGATCTGAGCTGGGCTCATGCGGATCAGATCGGCCATGGCGTTGGGATCACCGCCGGCTTTCATCACCACCGGAAACACGGGCGCCTCCGGATACCAGGCTTTGCGCCATTGGCCCATGGCCTTGATCTCCTGGGCCTGCTCCCGCCAGATGTCCTTGGCGAGGGCACCCACTCCCGGCACCCCGATGTCGAACACGAATTCGCTCATGCGCAGCGCCCCGGTGTGGTGCTGCACCATCGCGTCGATCCACCGAAGGTCGTAGGTGCTGCCCGCCGGCCCAACGTCATGGGTATGGCTGCTGTGGTCTGTCGGGCTTGGGCTTTCGCTGGGGCTCGGGCGGTGGTTGTGATGCTGGTGGTGCTGATGGGGCTCCACCTGGGCCTGGGCCATCGGCATCAGCAAGCCGAGCAGGGCCAGGGCCGTGAGTGCAGAGCGCATCGGAGCGTGGATAGATACAGCTGACACTCAGGGTGAATAATCAGTGTGCGGATCGTTCAACTGTGCTGTCTCCTTTTCCCGCTCGGCCGCTGCTGTGGCTTGGCAGCTTGCAGTGGCAGCGCAAGCTGCTGCTCACTCCAGTGGGCGATCAGGGCTGAGAGCAGGGTGTCACGGTTGCCTTGGATGCGGAGCATGGCCTCTGAGATCGGCTGCTCCAAGCTTGTTCGTGGCAGCTGAATGGGGGCGTGTCATTGATCACGCCAACCGTGCATCAATGCAACAGTTGGCTGTGATCAAGAGTGGTGGTTTGGCCGCGCTGTGATTCCGATCAGCAGATGGTTCCGGGGAATCTTCAGCGGATTGTGGTGAGCACTGCCTCCATTTGGGCATTCAGATCCCGGTAGCCGATCCCATCGCCATGGGCGCGGAGCAAGGCCTGCACACCAATGGTCTGGCGCTCCGGATGAAGCGTGCCGGTGGGCACCACCCAGAACAGCCATTGGCTCAGCTCAAGTGGATCGGCCAAGCGCGGATCCTTCTCATTCAGTAGGCAGAACACAAACACTGGCGCTAGGCGCTGCTGAATCGCAAAGCTGATGGCGTTCGGCGCCGTTTGTGCGGGCCCCTGGAGATAGGCTGCCGAGCGTACGGCCACGCTGATCGCCCCCCTTCCCTGCTCAGGCTCACCGCCCAGCTCGGGTTCAACACCCTCGAGCCGGGAGGTCCCAGGATCCAGACCGAGGGCCTGGATCACCAGCCATTCGGCGTAGGCCTCCCGGTTCTGGGTGAGTAGCAGGGGCCCGGCAGCCCAGCGCAGAAAGGCGTCGAGCTGCTCCATGGGCGCGTCGTCAGTGGCGGCTCAACTGCTCCATGGCCTGGGTGATGGTGCCCGCATCCACGTCGTCGCGGATCACCACCGAGCCAATGGCCGTAGGCAGCACAAAGCGCACCTTGCCGTGGCGCACCTTCTTATCCCCCTGCAGGCAGTCGAGCACTGCGGCTTGATCCAGGGTTGGCATGGTCAGCGGCAAACCCGCCGCCTGGACCAGGGCGCGCTGGCGCCCCTGCTCAGCCCGGCTCCAGAGCCCCATGGCGCAGGCGATTTCGCCGGCGGCCAGCATGCCCAGCCCTACCGCCTCACCGTGCAGGTAGGTGCCGTAGCCGCTCAGGTTTTCCACCACGTGGCCGATGGTGTGGCCGTAGTTGAGGATCGCCCGCAGCCCCCCTTCCCGTTCATCGGCGGCCACCACCCGGGCCTTGGCGGCGGCGGAGCGCTCCAGCAGCCGTTGCAGCAGGGCCGGCCCCACTGCGGCTTCGTTGGCCAGACCGCCATCAGGATTGCGCTGGGCGGCGCCCTCCAGATCGGCGAACAGGGGCGCATCACCGATCACCCCGTACTTGATCACTTCGGCCATGCCGGCGCGGAATTCGCGCTCCGGCAGGGTGGCCAGGGTGGCCGGATCGATCAGTACGAGCCGCGGCTGGTGGAAGGCGCCGATCAGGTTCTTGCCGCCGGGATGGTTCACCCCGGTCTTGCCGCCGATGGCCGCATCCACCATGGCCAGCAGGGTGGTGGGCACCTGCACCACGGCAATGCCCCGCAGCCAGGTGGCGGCGGCGAAGCCCGCCATGTCGCCCACCACGCCGCCGCCCAGGGCCACGATCAGCGATCCGCGCTCCAGCTTGCGCTCGAAGGCCGCGTCGTGGATCAGGGCCACGGTGGCAGGGATTTTCTGGTCTTCGCCGGCCTCGATCACCAGCAGGTTGGCGTTGAAGCCGGCCGCCTCAAGGCTGCCCAGGGCGGTGGCGCCGTAGTGCTCGTTCACCACCGGGTTTGTCACCACCAGCACCTTGGTGCCGGCCTTGATGCCCCGGTTGCGGATCTGCTCACCAAGGTCCG
>CAIOXF010000332.1 GCA_903862155.1 uncultured cyanobacterium
AGCCAAGGATGCTGTCCGAGTAGGCATCCACGCACCACTGGAGCGCCGCCTCCACCTGAACGCCTTCCTTTTCGGCATTCACGTAGATGATGTCGGGATGAAGCGGATCTTTCTCCGCATTCATGTAGGCGACGTATTCCTTAATGCCGCCTTCGTAGTAGTAGATTTCTTCGTGGGGTTCGCCCTCAGCGTTGCGTGCCGCAGCGCGTTCATCGCGGAACACGATCCGCACACCACCGTTCAGATAGGCAAGCTCCCGCAGACGCGAGGAGAGGGTGCCGTAGTCGAACTCGATGCCGCCGGAGAAAATCTCGATATCCGGCTTGAAGCACACCGATGTGCCAGTTCGGCCAACCTCGCCGGGGGCAGCCTGGAGCGAGCCGATCGGATTGCCCCGCTCAAAGCGCTGGGTGTGCACCTGATCGTTACGGTGCACGGTGACTTCAACCCACTCGGAGAGGGCGTTCACCACCGATACGCCCACGCCGTGCAGGCCGCCGGACACCTTGTAGCCACCGGCTCCGAACTTTCCGCCGGCATGGAGCACGGTGAGCACCGTCTCCAAGGCACTCTTGCCCGTGCGGGGATGGATGTCGGTAGGAATGCCCCGGCCGTTATCAGTGACGGAGCAGGAGCCGTCATCGTTGAGCACCACGAGGATCCGGTCGCAGTGACCGGCCAGTGCCTCGTCCACCGAGTTGTCGACCACCTCATACACAAGGTGGTGAAGACCGCGCGGCCCGGTGGAGCCGATGTACATGCCCGGGCGCTTGCGCACCGGCTCCAGGCCCTCCAGCACCTGGATCTGCTCGGCGCCGTAAGCGGCCTGAACTTTGGTGGCTTCGCTCATGCGGGAGAGACTGGGGTGGCGCTCGGAAAATGGCCGTTCAAGCTGGCCGTTGAAGCCTTGCGGCACCTTCGGTTTGAGCAATTTACCACCGGTACGAAAAGCATCCAGCTGCCATGCACAGTGGCGTCATGGACGCACATACCAAGCGCAAGCCCTTAGTGATCGTGCTGCTGGGACCGACCGCCAGCGGCAAGACGGCCCTGGCGATCGAACTGGCGAAGACCCTGGACCTGGAGGTGCTGAACGTGGATTCGCGCCAGCTTTATATCGGAATGGACGTGGGCACCGCCAAGCCCACGGCGGCCCAGCAGGCCCAGGCGGCCCACCAGCTGCTCGATCTACGCACCCCGGATCAACCGATCAACCTGCAGGAGTTCCGGGCCATCGCCGATCCGGCCGTGGCCGCGGAGCACGAACGCCGGGGCATGGCGCTACTGACAGGAGGCAGCGGGCTCTATCTCAAGGCCCTCACCCAGGGGATGCAGCCCCCGGCCGTACCTCCCCAGCCCGAACTGCGCGCCCAGCTCGAGGCCCTGGGCCAATCCACCTGCCACCAGCTCTTGCAGGCCAGCGACCCGACTGCGGCGGCCCGAATCGCTCCTCCCGACCACATACGCACCCAACGGGCCCTGGAGGTGCTGTACGCCACCGGCAAACCGCTGTCGGCACAGCAGGGCAGCAGCCCGCCCCCCTGGCAGGTGGTTGAACTGGGATTGGATCCCGCCGATCTGCGCCAGCGCATTGCTGCCCGCACCCGCCAGCTCTACGGCGATGGCCTGGTGGAGGAAACCCGTGCCTTAATTGCCCGCTACGGCGCGGATCTGCCCCTTCTCGACACGATCGGCTACGGCGAGGCCAAGGCCGTGCTGGCAGGCGATCTGGGGGAACCCGAGGCGATCCGCATCACCGAGCAACGCACCCGCCAGTTCGCCAAACGCCAGCGCACCTGGTTCCGACGCCAGCACTGCCCCAAATGGCTGCAGGGCAGCAGCCCCGAGCAGCAACTGGCGGCAGCTCTGGAGGTGATCTTGCCGGCGGCCGAGCAGGTCCTAGGGTGAAGAGTGCACCACAGCGGCCCTGAGCCGACGTTCCGCCCCTCCTGAATGCCTCCCCGTCCCAGATTCGACCGACGCGCTCCCGTGCGGGAGCTGCCCAACATCAACGAACGGATCAGCTACCCCAACCTGCGGGTTGTGGACGCCGACGGCAGTCAGCTGGGGGTGATCACCCGGGAAGCAGCGCTTGAGGTAGCCAAAGAGCGGGAGCTGGATCTCGTGCTGGTGAGCGAGAAGGCCGATCCGCCGGTGTGTCGGATCATGGACTATGGCAAATACAAGTTCGAGCAGGAAAAGAAGGCCAAGGAAGCCAAAAAGAAGTCGCATCAAACCGAAGTCAAAGAGGTGAAGATGCGCTACAAAATCGATCAGCACGATTACGACGTGCGGATCGGTCAGGCCTCCCGCTTCCTCAAGGCAGGCGACAAGGTCAAGTGCACCGTGATTTTCCGCGGTCGAGAGATTCAGCACACCGCCTTGGCTGAAGTGCTGCTGATGCGAATGGCCAAGGATCTCGAAGAGGCCGCTGAGATCCAGCAGCCCCCCAAGCGGGAAGGCCGCAACATGATCATGTTCCTCTCGCCCCGCAAAGCCGCTGCGGCCAAGGCCAGCAGCGGCGGCAGCAAGCCCAAGGCCGGGGCGGCAGTCCCGGCCGAATAGGCCAGGCGGCAAGTCAGCCGGGAAGCGTTCGCTCAAATGACCCGCTCAAACAGAGCGAGCATCTCGGCCCAGCCCTTTTGGGCAGCCTCCGGGTGAAAGTCGCCACGGGCTTCACACATGAAGCCGTGGCCTGCGCCTTTTGTGATCACCAAGCGCCGATCCAGGCCAGCTGCCTGCACGGCAGCAATGGCCGCATCCATAGCCGCCAGCTCCTCAGGCGGCATCAGCGGATCCTGATCGCCGCAGCAGCAGATCAGGTGGCCGCCGATCTGCGGCAACACCTCCAATGTGGGTGCCCCGCCGCCGGGGCGAAAACTGGAAACCCTGGCGCCGTAGAAGGCGCAGGTGGCCAACACCCCAGGAAGGGTGGCGGCGAGCAGGGCCAGATGGCCTCCGAAGCAGAAGCCCACACAGCCAACGCCCTTGCCGGCAAGCTCCGGCTGCGCCCGCAGCCAGGCAATCGCATGCGTGGCGTCCGCCAGCAACCCCTGAGCACTCACCGCATCGCGGTGCTCGCGGCCCAAGGCCAGGCCGGCCTCGTCGTAGCCGGTTTCGAAATCCGGGGCCGTGCGGGCAAAGATCGGCATCGCCAGGGCCGCGTAGCCCGCGGCGGCCAGCCGCTCCGCCACGCTGCGCACCCAGCCATTCACCCCAAACACCTCCGGCAGCACCAGCACCGCAGCCCGGGGCTGGCCTTCCGCCGGCCGGGCCCACCAGCAGCGCAGCGGATGGGCACCTGACGCTTCCAGGCTGACCCACTCCGCCCTGACGCCTTCAGGCCGCTGGAAAGGAGCGCTTCCCGACTGGTTAGCGGTCATCAATCAAGGGGAATCAGGTTCCGCACGGACCGTACAGAATTCGATTCGCCGAATCCAACAACTCACCCCAGCCAGGCCAGTGCCGGGGCAACTCCCTCAACCGTCACAGGCGAGTATGCCAACAGGGGGATTGTCCATGTGCCAATTGCTCCGTAAGGTGTGCGGCAGCCCGATTGGCCCACACCGGCGTGCGGTTCCACATCCAGCAGGAAAGCGACATCCCGGCGTCGACCCAGCTGTACAACCAGATCTGCTTCGCGATCGCGGCCCGTCACTACCCGCCGGGCCACCGCTTGCCGAGCACGCGGCAGCTGGCCATGCAAACCGGCCTGCACCGCAACACCATCAGCAAGGTGTACCGGCAACTGGAGCTGGACGGCGTGGTGGAAGCCATGGCCGGCTCCGGCATCTACGTGCGTGACCAGCAAAAGCCGCGCGACATCAAACCACCACCGGGCCCCCGGGGCCGCGCCATGCCCGACATCGATCGGGAGGTGCGCCAGAGCGTGGATGGCCTACTCAACGCCGGCTGCACGCTGCAACAGGCCCGCGACCTGCTGACCCGCGAGATCGACTGGCGCCTGCGCTGCGGCGCCCGGGTGCTGGTGAGTACCCCACGGGAAGACATCGGCGCCTCGATGCTGATCGCCGAGGAGCTCACCCCGAACCTGGAGGTACCGGTGGAAGTGGTGCCCGTTGAAGAGCTTGAAGCGGTGCTGGAGAGCTCCAACAACGGCACGGTGGTGACGAGCCGCTACTTCCTGCAGCCGGTGGAGGAGATCGCCAAGCGCCACGGGGTGCGGGCCGTGCCCGTGGATCTGAACGATTTCCGCCACGAGCTGGACATGCTCAAGGAGCTGCGGGCTGGCAGCTGCGTGGGCCTGGTGAGCATCAGCCCGGGCATCCTGAGGGCCGCCGAGGTGATCCTGCACAGCATGCGCGGCAACGAGCTGCTGGTCATGACCGCCAACCCAGACACCGGCAGCCGCCTGCTGGCCCTGCTGCGGGCCGCCAGCCATGTGCTGTGTGATCGCCCCAGCCTGCCGATGGTGGAGCAAACGTTGCGCCAGAACCGCGCCCAGCTGATGCGCCTGCCCGTGGTGCACTGCGCCCAGAGCTACCTGGGGGGCGCCACCATCGACGCCCTGCGCAAAGAAATCGGCCTGCTGGCCAACTGAACCTGGATCCCTAGGCTCGCCAGATGCTGAACAGCGTCCGCGCGGATCTCGCGATCATCAAAGAGAGGGATCCGGCGGCCCGGGGCACGCTGGAGATCCTGCTTTGCTACCCCGGGCTGCATGCCCTGCTACTGCACCGCGTGAGCCACAAGCTGTGGCGGCTGGGCGTACCTCTGCTCCCCAGGCTTCTGAGCCAGGTGGGCCGAACCTTCACCGGAATTGAGATCCACCCCGGGGCTCGCATTGGGCACGGGGTGTTCATCGACCACGGCATGGGGGTGGTGATCGGTGAAACAGCGGTGATCGGCAACAACTGCCTGCTGTATCAAGGCACCACCCTGGGGGGCACCGGTAAGCAACACGGCAAACGCCACCCCACCCTGAAGGAAAACGTGGTGGTGGGAGCCGGCGCCAAGGTGCTGGGTGCGATCACCGTAGGAGCCAACACCCGCATCGGTGCAGGCTCGGTGTTGCTCCGCGATGTGGCTCCCGACAGCACGGTGGTGGGCATCCCCGGCCGCGTGGTTCATCAGAGTGGCGTGCGCGTGGACCCCCTGGCCCACTCCGCCCTCCCTGATACGGAAGCCAGGGTGATCCGCAATCTGATGGAGCGGATCGATGCCCTAGAAGGAGAGCTTGCCCGCACCCAGGCCTGCCTGCGTGAGGTAGCCGCCGGCCGTCCACTACAGGAGCCCTGCCGCGGCGAAGCCCAAAACCTTAAAGACCGCGAAATCCTGGAATTCCTGGGCGAAGGCCCAGGAATCACCAGCTGAGCATCAGGCCGTTGCTGGCGCAGGTGACGGCTGAAACATGAACATTGAGTAGATCACATTGCGGCGCATCTGCGTCATCATCTCGAGGAACATATCGTAGCCCTCGTTCTTGTATTCGATCAGCGGATCTTTCTGGCCATAACCGCGCAGACCCACGGATTCCCGAAGGGCGTCCATGGCCTGGAGATGCTCCCGCCAGAGGGTGTCAATCTGCTGGAGGATAAAGAACCGCTCGGCCTCGCGCATCAAACCAGGGCGCTGCTGCTCAATCTGCCCCTCCTTGATGTCGTAGGCGTTGCGCATCTGCTCCTGAAGGAACGCCTTGAGCTCCTCCATCGAGAGGCCCTGCAGCTGGTCGGGAGTGAGATCTTCCAACAGGTAGATGAATTCCTTGGTTTTATCCACCAAGCGGCCCAGATCCCATTCCTCGGGCGGCAGATCGGGATTCACATAGGCCTCAACGATGTCGTCGATGGTGCGCTCGCCATAGCCGATCACCTGGGCCTTGAGTTCCCGGCCCTCGAGCACGCGCCGACGCTCGGCATATACAGCCTTGCGCTGATTGTTCATCACTTCGTCGTACTCGAACACCTGCTTGCGGATGTCGTAGTAATACGTTTCCACCTTTTTCTGAGCGCCCTCCAGGGAGCGCGTGAGCATGCCGGATTCGATCGGCATGTCTTCCTCCACCCGGAAGGCATTCATCAGACCGGCAACCCGGTCGCCGCCGAAGATGCGCAGCAGGTTGTCTTCGAGGGAAAGGAAGAAGCGGGTGGAGCCCGGGTCGCCCTGGCGGCCAGCGCGGCCCCGCAGCTGGTTGTCGACCCGGCGCGATTCGTGGCGCTCGGTACCGATCACGTGCAGGCCGCCGGCCTCCCGCACCTTCTGATCCTCGGTTTTGGTGACGGCTTCGTATTCGCCCTTCACCCGCAGGATCAACTGGCGCATGGCCTGGATCTGAGGATCGTCGGTGGGGGCCTTCTCGGCCGCCTGGGCGATGCGGTCTTCCAGTTCAAGCACGGTGAGGGTGCGATCCCCCCAAACCTTCACCAGATCGTGGGCCAGCTCAGACAGAGATTGGTCGGTGGCACCGCCCAACTCACAGGGATAAAGCGCACCAATCGCCCGGGCCTCACTGGGGGCCTTGGCATGGGCGGCCTGAGACGCCGCCCCGAAACCGGCCGCCGCCTCGGGAGCCCGCTGGAGAGGCACGGGGGGCCGGTGGTCCTCATCCGGGCGCACCAACCGCGGCAGCAACACTTCGCGCAGCTTGAGGCGTGCCATGTAGTCGGCGTTGCCCCCCAGGATGATGTCGGTACCCCGACCCGCCATGTTTGTGGCGATGGTGACGGCACCAGATCGGCCGGCCTGGGCCACGATCTCGGCTTCCCGCTCCACGTTCTCGGGCTTGGCATTGAGCAGGTTGTGGGGAATCTGCTGCTCCGAAAGCAGGGCACTCAGCAACTCGCTCTTCTCGACGCTGGTGGTACCCACCAGCACAGGGCGACCCTGATGGTGCACTTCAGCTGTTTCGAGGGCCACGGCCCGCCACTTAGCAGCTTCAGTTTTATAAACCTGATCGGTCCAGTCTTGGCGTGCCCGCACCCGGTTGGTGGGCACGATCGTGACTTCGAGTTTGTAGGTTTTCTCAAACTCCACCTCTTCGGTTTTAGCGGTGCCGGTCATGCCGGCTAGGCGGGGATAGAGCAGGAAGAAGTTCTGGTAAGTGATCGACGCCAGGGTTTGAGTCTCCGGCTGGATCGGCAGACTCTCCTTGGCTTCGATCGCCTGGTGCAGGCCATCGCTCCAGCGGCGCCCAGGCATCACCCGGCCGGTGAACTCATCCACGATCACGGCGTCCTGGCCGCGCGCGATGTAGTTCACATCCTTGATGAACAGCTCCTTGGCCTTGAGCGCATTGTTGATGAAGTGGGCCCAGGGATCCTCAGGGTTGAAGAGGTCCGCCACACCCAGCAGCTCCTCGGCCTTGGCGTAGCCCTGATCGGTGAGGGTCACGTTGCGCTGTTTCTCATCCACCTCGTAGTCGCCTTCGGGGTCGATGCCGTCTTTGCCCATCTCGGCAGCACGCTCCAGCTGCTCAGCCACCTCAGCCGCCTTGCGGTATTTCTCCTGGGGCCGCTCGATCTGACCGGAGATGATCAGGGGCGTGCGGGCTTCATCGATGAGGATCGAGTCGACCTCATCGATCACGCAGTACTGGAAGTCGCGCTGCACCACCTCAGCGAGGTCGCTGGCCATGTTGTCGCGGAGGTAGTCGAAACCCAGCTCCGAATTGGTGGCGTAAGTGATGTCGCAGGCGTAGTTACGGCGCCGATCGGGCGGTGCCATGTCCTGCTGGATCAAACCCACGCTCAAACCAAGAAAGCGATGGATCTGACCCATCCACTCGGCGTCGCGGCGGGCCAAGTAATCGTTCACGGTCACCACGTGCACCCCGCGGCCCGTGAGGGCATTGAGATAGCTGGGTAGGGTGGCCACGAGGGTCTTGCCCTCGCCGGTCTTCATCTCGGCGATCTGGCCGTCGTGCAGCACCATGCCGCCGATGAGCTGCACATCGAAGTGGCGCATGCCGAGCACCCGCTTGCCAGCCTCACGCACCACGGCAAAAGCCTGCGGCAGAAGCTCATCTAGAAGCTTGCGCTCCCGCTCCAGGGTGTTCTCCAGGCTGAGACCCCGGCTACGGCAGTCGTCTTGCAGGTTGGTGAGCTTCTGCTGGAATTCGGCGGTGAGGCCGCGCAGCTCGTCATCCGACAGAGGCGCGATCTCCTCCTCCAGCAGATTGACGTCGGAAACAATCGGCTGGTAGCGCTTCAGCTTGCGGGCATTGGGATCACCCAGCAGCAGCTTGAGCATGGGGAGAAGGCCTACCAAACCTGGAGGGTCAGCCTACTGAGGAGGCCGGGAGCGAGGATCACATCTGTTGTGCCCCCGGTTGATCTTGAGCAGGATCCGCCTGATCCACCACCGGCGCGCTGCCCTGCGGTTGCAGCTCCGCCCAGGTGGTCTCAAGCAATTACGGCTGCTGTTCGACGAACACAGCTTCTGGGCCGACGACCGCACCCCAAGCCAACTTCGCCAGATGCTCAACGGCAGCGCAGCAGCCATTAGCGCCTGGGATGGATGCACACTGGTGGGCTTTGGCCGGGCCACAAGCGACGGCGTGTTTCGCGCCGTGCTCTGGGATGTGGTGGTAGCCAGCAGCCATCAGGGCCAGGGCCTGGGTCGGCGAATCGTGAAGAGCCTGCTGGAGCAACCCTGCATCAACAATGCTGAACGCGTCTACCTCATGACCACCAACAGCAGTGGCTTTTACGAGCAAATTGGCTTCAAGGCGATGAACACCCAGAAACTAATGTTGAAGAGTCGATAAAAGCGGATGAAGAGATTCGAACTCTCGACCCTCTCCTTGGCAAGGAGATGCTCTACCACTGAGCTACATCCGCAAGACTCAAACCACCAAGCTGGAGATTCGGTCTCGGTCGACTCGCCGCCGACCAGATGAGCATGCACTACGAAGGTGCCCCCGGTCAAATGGCAGTGCTCAACGGGGCAACGCGGCCATCAGCGACCCCATCTCCAGGGCCTGCAGGCCGTAGCTCCATCCCAGATTGCTCTTGATGCCGGCCCGCTCTAGGGCCTGCTGCATCGTGTCGGTGGTGAGCACGCCAAAGATCACGGGGACGCCTGTGTCGCGGCTCACGGCAGCCACACCCTTACTCACCTCGGCTACCACCACATCGAAATGGGGTGTGTCGCCGCGAATCACCGCGCCCAGGGTGATCACCACCTGGTAACGGCCGCTGGCGGCCATCCGCTGGGCCACCAGCGGGATCTCGAAGCTGCCGGGTACCCACGCCACATCAAGTTGGGCGCTCTCCGCTGCCGTATCCACCCCGTGGCGGTGGAGACAGTCCAGGCAGCCGCTGAGCAGCTTGGTGGTCACCAAGTCATTGAAACGGGCCACCACCACGCCGATGCGCAGCCCTGCTGCATCGGTGAAACGTCCTTCGAAGGTGGCCACGCGGCATGCTTGCGTCTGCGCCAAGGCTACGCAGACATGAAAAAGCCCCCTTCCAAGGGGGCTTTGGCGGTTAG
>CAIOXF010000333.1 GCA_903862155.1 uncultured cyanobacterium
AGCAGCGGGCTCGGAGTGCCCGGGATCAGGGGTTCCCAGCCCATGTGGGGAATCGGATGGCCTGGCTTGCGCGGCAGGGCCGCCACGCGCCCTGGGATCAGCCCCAGCCCGGCTCTGCTGCCCTCGTCGCTGCCCTCGAACAGCAGCTGCAGCCCCAGGCAGATGCCCAACAGGGCACCACCGGCTTCGCACCAGCCGCGAATCGCCTCGGCCAGCTCGCCGCTCTCCAAGCGCTCCATCGCCGGATCGAAGGCGCCCACACCCGGTAGCACCAGGCCGTCGCAGGCCACCATGTCGGCGGCGCCATGCACCGGCACGATCGTGGTGCCGAGCCGCTCAAAGGCCCGCTGCACCGAGTGCAGGTTGCCCATGCCGTAGTCGATCAGCCCGATGCGGCTCATGCCCGTTGGCCTGTGGTCCGTTCGCCAGGATGCTCTAGCGCCTCGCAGGGCGGGAGCTCCAGGCCGTTGAGGTAATCCAGCAGCTGATAAAGCCGGCCGATGCGGCGCTTGTCGAAATGGAAGCGCAGGCAGGGCCGCAGCATGCCGGCGTCGTCGCAGGCTTCGCTGGCCTGGATCACGCCTTCATCCACCAGGTCGTCGAACACCTGGTTCATGGCATCGAGCTGGGCTTCGGTGATCGGGGTGTTCAGCAGCAGTTCGATGCGGTCGTGGCCAAGGTTGGCGGCATGGAACACGCGGTAGAAGCGGCAGATGCGCTCCACGGCCTCCTGGGCGCTGTGGGCACCGATCAGCAGGTCGCCGTCTTCCGCTGAGATCAATCCTCGGGCTGCCAGACCCTGGTGCAGGTCGCGCTGCCAGCCCTCCCAGAAGGTGTCACCCTCGGGTGCCAGCAGCACCAGGGGAATCGGGGGCGTGCGGCCCGTTTGGATCAGGGTGAGGGATTCGAACAGCTCATCGAGGGTGCCGAAGCCACCGGGCAGCACCACCACCGCATCGCTCTCCCGCAGAAAGAAGAGCTTGCGGGTGAAGAAGTAGCGGAAGTGCAACAGCCGGCCAGCGCAGTTGCTCACGTAGCGGTTGGGATGCTGCTCGAAGGGCAGATCCACGTTGAGGCCGATGCTGTGCTCGCAGCCGGCCCCCTGGTTGGCGGCCTCCATGATTCCGCCGCCGGCGCCGGTCATCACCTCGAAGCCGGCAGCCACGGCCAGGGTCGCCAGCTCCTCTGCCATGGCGTAGCAGGGGTCGCGGATGTCGGTGCGGGCTGAGCCGAACACCGTGATCTTGCGCGAGCTGCGGCGGGGGTGGAACACCTCCATCGCCTCGCTGATGTCGGAGAGGGCGCCGCTGATCAGGCGCCACTCGTCGTAACCGGGCTCGCTCCGGCAAAGCTGAAGCAGGGAGACCAGCGACCGCTCGATCATGCGGCGCTGCGGGTGTCCCTGCAGATGGTCGGAAAGGGCCTCGAGCGGACTTTGCCCGAGGCTGGATGGATCGAGGCTCAGAGGTATTTGGAGATGGTGCCGGAGAGGGTGGTCTTGGGCACCGCACCCACCACGGTGTCCACCTTCTGGCCGCCCTTGAACACCATCAGCGTGGGAATGCTGCGGATGCCGTACTGGCTGGCCACATTGGGGTTCTCATCGGTGTTGAGCTTGAACACCTTGATGCGGCCCTCGAACTCCTTGGCGATTTCATCCACGATCGGGGCCACCATGCGGCAGGGACCGCACCAGGGCGCCCAGAAGTCCACCAGCACAGGCACGTTGCTTTTGAGAACGTCCTGCTCGAACGAGGCGTCGGTGACGGCAGCAGCGCTGGACATCCTTGTGGGGATCAGGTTTCCCGGAATTTAGCAATGGCCAACGGGGCGCACCATGGCGCCCCGTCGAAGCGTTGCAGAAGACAAAAAGCCCGGGCTCGCCGGGCCGGAGGGTGTGAGGAGTGTGCGAGCCGTAGCCCCCACACCTTGAGGATAGGGCTGGCCCCTACTTGCCCATGCCCAGCTGCTGGGCCTTCTGGTACACCTTGCCCTCGGTGAGCAGCGACGGGGCCACCACCACTTCCACCTGCTGCATCTCTTTGAGGTTGCGGGCACCGAGGGTGCCCATCGAGGTCTTGATACAGCCCAGCAGGTTCTGGGTGCCGTCGTCGAGGCCGGCGGGGCCCCGCAGGATTTTCTCCAGGCTGCCGGTGGTGCCCACCTTGATGCGGGTGCCGCGGGGCAGCACTGGGCTGGGGGTGGCCATGCCCCAGTGGAAGCCACGGCCGGGGGCCTCGGCGGCACGGGCAATGGGCGAGCCGATCATCACGGCGTCGGCGCCGCAGGCCAGGCACTTGCAGATATCACCGCCGGTGACGATGCCGCCATCGGCCACGATCGGCACATAACGGCCGCTCTCGGCGAAGTAGTCGTCGCGGGCGGCGGCGCAGTCGGCCACGGAGGTGGCCTGGGGGATGCCGATGCCGAGCACGCCGCGGCTGGTGCAGGCGGCGCCGGGGCCGATGCCCACCATCACACCGGCGGCACCGGCGCGCATCAGCTTGAGGGCCACGTCATAGGTGACGCAGTTGCCGATGATCACCGGCACGCCGAAATCGCGGCAGAGGGCCTCCAGATCCAGCGTTTCCTGTCCTTCGGGGCCGACGTGCTCGGTGCTCACGACCGTGGCCTGCACGAAGAAGAGGTCGGCGCCGGCCTCGGCGATCGCCTGGCCGAACTTGATGGCTGCCACGGGCGTGGCGCTCACGGCGGCGATGCCACCCTTCTCCTTGATCTCAGCGATTCGCTTGCGGATCAGGTCTTCGCGCACCGGCTGGCTGTAGAGCTCCTGCATCAGGGGCACGAACGCGTCCTTGCCCACCGAGGCGATGCGGTCGAGCACCGGGTTGGGGTCGTCGTAGCGGCACTGGACCCCTTCCAGGTTCAGGACGCCCAGCGCGCCCAGTTTGGCCAGCTCGACGCACATGCCCACATCCACAACACCGTCCATCGCACTGGCGATGATCGGGATCTCGCGGGTGATGCCCCCCAGGGTCCAGCTGCTGTCGGTCACGGCCGGGTCCACGGTGCGACCACCGGGCACCAGGGCGATTTCGTCGATGCCGTAGGCGCGGCGAACGGTGCGGGAACGACCGAGCTGAATCTCCACCGGGAACGCAGACGCAATCGCGTCAAACTATCAACCGGCCTGGCACCAGCCCCGCCCTTCGCGCTAAGGGTTTGATCCTCAGCGGCCCCGGAAGGCGTCCCAGCGGCTGCGCCAACCGCCCAGCAGTTGCTGCCGGTCGCTGCTGCGCACAAGCCTCGGCACCCCGAAAGCCAGCACCCACACCACCCCCACCAGCTCCAGCAGGCC
>CAIOXF010000334.1 GCA_903862155.1 uncultured cyanobacterium
GATTTCACCAATGGTGTCGCCGCTTTGCACGGTGTAGCTCCCACTTCGGGTATCGCCGCCACCGCCCCCACCACTGCGGCTTGCGGTGGCGCGGCCGGGGATCACCAGGCGCTGGCCGATCTGAACCAGTGTTGGATCCTTAATGCCATTGGCCTGCATCAGCCGATTCACGCTCACGCCGTAGCGTTCGGCGATCTCACCAAGCGTTTCGCCCGGCTTTACAACAACATCCGCCAGGCCAGGCAGTGGCAACACCACCGCTAGAGCCAGAGCGGCAAGGGCGCGGCGCATTAACACTACGGATAGCTGGGGCAAAGGTTAAGGGGGCCGCCCAGTACTGCCCAGGCTGCCGGGCGATCAGCGCTGCTGATCGCCCGGGGTGCGCGATCCGCCCATTCAGCCCAGGAGCCGCTTCACCAGGGCGAGCTTGCCGGCGTAGGGGGGGTAGCGGAAGGGGAGGTCGAGCAGGAACGGCCGGCGCAGCACGCTGCGTTCGTGGGAGAACGTGCGGAAGCCCGCTTCGCCGTGGTAGGAGCCCAGGCCGCTCGGACCTACCCCACCGAAGGGCAGTGCTGCAGCGCCGCCTTGGAGCACCACGTCGTTGAACACCACGCTGCCGGAGCAGCTGGCCTCCAGCACCCGGCGCTGGGCGGCGGCGCTGCGGCTGAATAAGTAGAGAGCCAGGGGCCGCGGGCGCCGGCGGATCTGCTCCAGCGCCGCCTCCAGCCCCTCAATCGTGAGCACCGGCAGCAGCGGGCCGAACAGCTCCTCCTGCATCAGCGGGTCGTCAAGGCTATCTACCGCGAGCAGGGTGGGTTCGATCCGGCGCTGCTCCGCATCGCTGCGCCCCCCCACCAGCACCTGCCCCCGCTGGCGCGCCCCTTCCAACAGGCCATGGAGGCGCTGGAACTGCGCGTCGTTCACGATCTGCCCCAGGTCTGGGGATTGGAGCGGATCGGAGCCATAGAACCGCTCTAGTTCCTGGGCCATCGCCGCCACCAGGGGCTCCCGCACGGCCTGCTCCACCAGCACGTGGTCGGGGCCGATGCAGGTTTGCCCGGCGTTGAGCCCCTTGCCCCAGGCCACCCGCCGGGCCGTCACGGCCACATCGGCATCGCCCAGCACAATCACCGGGCTCTTCCCCCCCAGCTCCAGGGTGACGGGGGTGAGATGGCGGGCGCAGGCCTGCATCACCAGGCTGCCCACCCGGCCGCCGCCGGTGAAGAACACATGGTCGAAGTGTTGCTCCAGTAGCGCACTGGCCACCGCCGCATCCCCCTGAACCACGCGCACCACCTCCGGGGTAAAGGCTTCCCCCAGCAGCCGGGCGATCAGGGCCGCAGTCTGGGGGGCCTGCTCGGACGGCTTGATCACCACGGTGTTGCCCGCCGCCAGGGCACTCACCAGGGGATGGAGCGTGAGCTGGAATGGGTAGTTCCAGGGGCCGATGATCAGCACGCAGCCCAGGGGCTGGCGCTCCACCCAGGCCCGGCCGGGCTGGAGTGCCAGATCCAGGGGATAGGGCCGCGGCGCCATCCAGCGGCGCAGCTGTTTGCGGGTGAGGGCGATCTCCTGGCGGACGGCCACCAGCTCGAAGGTGGCCTCCAGGGGCGGTTTGCCCAGATCGGCCGCCAGGGCCTCAAGCACCGCGGGCTCGTGCTGCTCAAGCAGGGCGCTGAGCCGATCCAGCTGCTCCAGCCGCCAACCCAGCGATCGGGTGTCGCCCCGCTCCACCGGCTCGCGCATCGCCGCCGCATCGGGCAGGGGGTGACTGGCAGCCAAGGGGGAACCGCAGGGAGCCCCAAGCTGGCAAATCAGGGCCAGCGGATGCCGTCGATGGTGCCGTAGGCCTGCCTGTAGGCCTGCTGCAGCTGGGTGATCAGGCTCTGCAGGGCTGGGCGCTCGAGATGTTCCCGCCGCACCAGGACCCCATCGATGCAGGTGCTGCTGGCAGTGGTTTGGGGGTCGCCCGCCAACACCGGGCGCAGTTCAGCGGGGTACTCGGCCAGCGGCACCGCTGCCAGGGCTTCCCGGCTCGGGACGGCCGCCAGATCCACCACGGCCAGGTCAAGCACCCGCGATTCCAGCAGCGCCAAGGTGCGCTCGTCGCCCTGCCAGGGTCGCGGCAAGGGGGTGAGGTCGGGGAGTTCGGCCAGGGCGGCCCCGTTCCAGCTGCTGCCCACCCACTGGATGTGGTCGGCGCCGCGTTGCAGGCGCAGCAGTTGGGTGGCGCTGCGCAGGGAGGCCAGCAGCTCCTGGTTGGTGTGGGCCCGGTAGGTGCCGTTGCTCTTGCGGAAGCCCAGCTCCAGGGAGCTGCTCACATGGCGATAGATCCGCGACACCGAGCTCTGGTCGCAGTTGGCCAAGGAGGCCACGTTGCTGGTGCTCGGGGTGACCTCCAGCAGGTCGAGGATCGGCAACCCGTCGATGAGGATGTCGCGCATGGGGATGTGCCGGGCAGCGGAGAAAACGCTGCAGTGGTGGGGCCGATGGGGGCCAACCTATGGCGCGTAAACCCTCTCCAGCACTGCCTCTACCGGGTGTTGGGTAGGGATTGAGCGGCGGTTGTTCCGCGGGTCGGGAAGCACAGCCGCACCCGGGCTCCCCCCGAGGACGATCGCCCGATCTGCACCGTGCCGCCATGGTTGGCCATGGTGGTTTCCACCACGAACAGCCCCAGGCCCGTGCCCTCCGGCTTGGTGGTTTCCAGGGGGGTAATCGTGTGGGTGTCGTCCGGGAAGCCGGGGCCGTTGTCGTCCACGATCAGCTCCACCCCAGCCTCGCTGTGCTCCATGGCCATCGCGATCTCGGGCGAGGGCGCGTCGGGATCCCGGCGGCGGAGGGCCTCAATGGCATTGCGCAGCAGGTTCACGATCGCGATCTGAATCTGGGTGGGATCCCCCTGCACCTCCACCGGCCTCTCTAGGCTGGAGTCGCGGCTCAACGTCACGCCTTCCTTTCGCAGCGCCGAGCGCACCTGCAGCAGGGCACTGCGGGCGACCTGGGTGAGATCCACCGGCCTGTGCTCCGTTTGCACATTGCGCAGCATGGTGCGCATCTTCTCGATGGTGGTCACCACCCGCTGGGCTTCCACCCCCATCAGCTCGAGCCGCTCCCGCTGCTCTTTCGGCATTTGATCGCTGGCCTGCTCGATCAGCAGCCGGGTGTTGAGCAGCAGGGTGCTCAGGGGCAGGTTGATCTCATGGGCCACTGCGGCCGCCTGCAGGCTGCTGCGCAACTTCGCCTCCAGCCGCTCCTCCTGGCGGAGCAGGGTGGCGCTCTGGCCGTTGAGGCGCTCCACCAACTCGCCGAAGGCGCGGGCCAGCTGTTCGATCTCAACGGCGGCACTGGGGGCGAGCTGGGAGCTGAAGTGGATCTGGCCGGGGTTGCCCTCCACTTCCGGCGCTGCCTGCAGGGCCCGGCGCCGCAGTCCCAGCAGCGGCTCCAGCAGCCAGCGGGTAAACCCACCGCTGATCAGCAGGGCCAGCACGATCGCCAGCAGGCTGGCCAGTAGGGCCACCAGCGTGAGCTGGTTGGTGGTGCGCACGGCCTGGTCACTGCCCGTGGCCGTGAGCAACAGCCAGTTCAGCCCCTCCTCCTGGCCCCAGCGCTGGGCATCCAGCAGGTGGTCGCTCTGCTCCACGGCGGCATGGCCGGGGCGCACCACGCTGGCGCGCAGCTGCAGGCTGCCGTTGGGTTGCTTCTCGAAATAGGTGCGGCTCAGCAGCTGGGCCAGCGGGTTGGTGAGCTGGTCGATCCGGGCCCGGCGCCACTGGCCCGGTTGGCCGGTGCGGGTGAGGCCCGGCGACGAGGCCGCCACCACCATGCCGTTGGGCTCCACCACGAGCGCTAAACCCTTGTGGGCCCGCCAGAGCTGCTCCAGCCAGGTGCTCAGTTGGGTGAGCACGAAGTCCACCCCGATCACCCCGAGCATCCGGCCGCGGGCGTCGCGCACCGGCTGGTTGTAGGAGATCGCGAACACTTCGGGCCGCTCCTCCCAGGCGTAGATGGAGCTCCAGGTGGGCCGGTTGGCGTTCACCGTGTCGGCATACCAGGCTTCCTGGTGGAAGGTGGCCATGCCGGGGATCACCTCCAGCAGCGTTCCGCGCCGCCCGGCCTGATCCACGGCGTAGATCCCCATTTTTCCGCGACCCAGCGGTTTGTCGCTGTCTTCGCTGAGGGTGATCGTGCCGTCGTCGCGGCGCTCCACGCCGATGAAGTCACCCGCGGTGGTGCCGTAGTTGATGTAACCCACGGGGTACTGGCGCATTTGGGCCACGAAGTGGCCCGCCAGAGCGTCGAAGTTATTGAGTTTGAGCAGGCCCTGGCGGATCAGGGCCACGTTGAGGCCGTTGATCGCGCGGGGGGCGGCCAGGCGGCTGGAGAGCTGGCTGGAGAGCAGGGTCATCCGGCCTTGCTGGCGCTCCAGCTCCGCCCGCTCCAGGCCGCTGCGGCGGCCACTCCAATAGGCCAGGGCCCCCACCGCTGCACTGATCAGCAGCACCTGGAGGGTGGCGCCGGCCATTAGGCGGGTGCCAAGACGGCGGGGCAACAGCTGACGCATGGCTCAGCTCTCCATGCCGGGCGGCGGGCACACCTGAAGTGCGGCCAGGTGTACCAGTTCGGAGCCACTCACCTCCAGCCGGCGGGCGATTTCCTTGCGGTGGGTTTCCACGGTGTTCACCTCCAGGCCGAGGGCCCGGGCAATCTCCTTGTTCTGCAAGCCGCGGCCGATTAACAGAAACACCTCCCCCTGGCGGGCGGTGAGCAGGCTGAGGGGATTGCAGGTGGCTGCCGGTGTGGCGCCCGCGCCACCGCCCTGGTGCTCCTTGAGCACATGGTCCAGCGCTGCCGTGAGGGTGTCGTAGGTGGTGGCCTTGTCGATTACATCGGCCACGTTCGGCTCCAGGTCTGCCGGACACACAAACGACCCCACCTCGGCGGAGAGCACCAGGATCCGGCAGGCGGGATTGCGCTGAATGGCGGCCCGTGCCACCTGGATGCCATCCCCATCCGGCAGAGCCAGATCGAGGATCAGGAGATCGGGCTGGTGCTCGCGGCAGAGGAGCAATCCCTCCCGGCAGTTGCGGGCCATGCCCACCACCGCAAGGTCGCGCACGGGCTGCAGCATCGTTGTGAGCAACTGCCCGAACATCACCTGGTCTTCAAGGATCAGGCAGCGCAGCACCATCGCGGCAACGGCAGTGCGCGCATCCTCGGTGTTCACGGCACCGCGTCAACACTGGTGTGGCGCTCTATCCGCATAGCGCATAGGCGTGCGGGCTGGGCTGTTGATGTGGGTGCGGAAGGGTGTGGGAGCCGGTGGTCTGGGGCTGTCTTTTGCTGGGGGTGGGGTGATCGCGCTGGGATGGGTTTGCTGCGCAGGTTGTTATCGGCAGGGGATCAAATCTCTGCCGCGGGCCGTTACACTTCCGCCGTTGATTAAGTGGATCCATGCTCACTGGCCCCGATCTGCTGGCCAAGGTCAAGGAACTCGGTGATGTCTCTAAGTCGGAGCTGGTGCGCAGCTGCGGCTATGTGAGCACCAAGAAAGACGGTGGCGAGCGGCTGAATTTCACCGCCTTCTATGAGGCCCTGCTGGAGGCCAAGGGCTTGAGCCTCGGTATCGATGGCAAGGGCAAAGGGCCCGGCGGCCGGAAGCTCAGCTACGTGGCCACGGTGCAGGGCAACGGCAACCTGCTGATCGGTAAGGCCTACACCGCCCAGCTCGATCTGCAGCCCGGCGATGAGTTTGAGATCAAGCTCGGCAAGAAGCAGATCCGGCTGGTGCCCGTGGGCGGTGCCGACGAAGAGGAGTGAGCCGGGGCCTGGCTTCGGCCCGCCGAGGCTTGACCTGACCCCGTTGGCGTGAAGCCGCCACGCTCCAGCCCGCCGTCGTTAGATGGCGGGCTTTTGCTTGGGATCCAAGTGCTTGAGCCTGTGGCTTAGCTTGTGGTATGGCGACAGCGGGTGAAACAAATAATCGCCACATA
>CAIOXF010000335.1 GCA_903862155.1 uncultured cyanobacterium
GCGACGGCCTGCTGGTGATCCTCACCCCCCAGGCCATGACCGATCCCCAGGCCATCGCCCACCGCCTGCGCGAGCTGGCGCAGTGCAGCACCAAGCCCCTGGTGGCCAGCTGGATGGGGGGCGATGAGGTGGCGGAGGGGGAGGCGATCCTCAACGCCGCTGGCATCGCCACCAACCGCTACCCCGACGCGGCGGCGCGGTTGTTCCATACCCTCTGGCGCTACGGCGACAACCTGCGCGCCCTCTACGAAACCCCCGCGCTGCTGCCGGAGGCGGATCTGGGCGGACTGCCGGGGGCACCCTCACCGGGTGCTGTGGCCGCCGGGATCATCGATGCCGCCCGCGCCGAAAACCGCCAGCTGCTGAGCGAGTGGGAAACCAAGCGCATCCTCAGCGTCTATGGCATCCCGGTGGTGGAAACGCGGCTGGCCACCTCGGCCGATGCGGCGGTGGCTGCGGCCACGGCGATCGGCTATCCGGTGGTGGTGAAGCTGCACTCCCACCTGATCACCCACAAGAGCGATGTGGGTGGGGTGGTGGTGAATCTCCAGAACGCCGCCGCCGTGCGCGGGGCCTATGAAGCGATGGAGTTGGCGATCCGCGGTGCCCATGGGGATGCGGCCTTTGCGGGCGTCACCGTGCAGGAAATGGTGCCCAGAAACGACGGCCTGGAGCTGATCGTGGGCAGCAGCGTGGATCCCCAATTCGGGCCGGTGATCCTGTTCGGCACCGGCGGCACCCTGGTGGAGGTGTTCCGCGACAGCGCCGTGGCCTTGCCACCGCTGAACACCACCCTGGCGAGGCGGCTGATGGAGCAGACCCGCATCCATCGGGCTTTGCAGGGGGTGCGCGGCATGGGGCCCGCCGATCTGGAGGGGCTTGAGCAGTTGCTGGTGCGGGTGAGTCAGCTGGTGCTCGATCACCCCGCCATCAGCGCCCTCGATGTGAACCCCTTGCTGGTGGCGCCGAGGGGTTCGGCCCGCCCGCTGGTGGCGCTCGATGCGCGCATTCTGCTGGTGGGTGGTGAGGGGGCCATCTGCACGGCGGCCCGTCCGGCGATCCGGCCTTATCCCACCGAATACGTGCGTGCCTGGACGCTGCGTGATGGCAGCGCCGTCACCATCCGCCCGATCCGCCCGGAAGACGAGCCTCTGGTGGTGGCGTTCCACCGAACCCTCTCGGAGGAGAGCGTGTATCTGCGCTACTTCCACATGATGTCGCTGAGTGCGCGCATCGCCCATGAGCGGCTGATCCGCATCTGCTTCACCGACTACGCCCGCGAGATGGCGTTGGTGGCTGATCGCCGCGATCCGGCCACCGGTGAGCACGTGGTGCTGGCGGTGGGGCGCCTCAGCCGCCTGCATGGCCGCAACGAGGCGGAGTTCTCGATGCTGGTGAGCGATCCGCACCAGCACCAGGGTCTGGGCACTGAGTTGTTGCGGCTGTTGATCGAGATCGGCCGGGATGAGGGGCTCGAGCGGATCACCGCGGAGGTGCTGCACGAGAACCGCGCGATGCAGCGGGTGTGCGAAAAGCTCGGCTTCACGCTCAGGCCCACCCCCGAGGTGGTGCAGGCCTGGCTTGATCTGGCCTGAGGGCGCTCAGGATTCGCCGGCTTCGCTCGCTTCGAGCAAGGCGCCCACATGGGCGGCCGCGGCACTGGCCAGCCCCGCCAGCGCATACCCCCCTTCCAGGGCCGACACCAGCCGTCCCTGGCAATGGCGCTCAGCGATTGCGATCACCTCGCGGGTGAGCGCGGCGTAGTCGGCGTCGCTGAGGCGAAAGTCTGCCAGGGGGTCACCGATGCGGCCATCGAAGCCGGCGGAGATCAGCACCAACTGGGGTTGAAATGCCTCAGCGGCGCGAAGGAGTTGACTGCGCAGCGCAGTGAGCACCGCTTCCCCGCCGCTGCGGGCGGGCAGCGGGCAGTTGATCGTGAATCCTTCACCGGCCCCTTCCCCCCGGTCGCTGGCCCGGCCCGTGCC
>CAIOXF010000336.1 GCA_903862155.1 uncultured cyanobacterium
GAGGTGATCGCCGCGCTGTCGGTGTCGGCGGTGGGCGTGCTGGTGCTCCAGCGTGAGCGCGTGAGCCAGTGGGCCGGCCCGCTGCTGGCGGCGGCCGTGGCGGTGCACGCCATGCTCCACGGCCAGGAAGCCACCGGCACGGCCAGCTGGTGGGTGGGTGCTGCGATCAGTGCCCTGGTGGTGGTGGGCGCCACCCATCTGGTGCTCACCCGCAGCTCTGTCCGGGTCGCCGCCGTGGTGGCCGCCCTGTTGAGCCTGGCCGGCGGCGTTCTCGCCCTGAGAGCTCTGGCGTAATCGCTACAACAACCCTTTCCAGCCCCGCTAGCGTTGATCCACTGAATCGGATGCCATGGCCGAACTGATGCTTGCGGCAGGGGTGATTGCCCTCTTCGGTCTGGCCTACTGGCTCGCCACTGATTCCGACGACGACAACGGCGGCGGCGGCTTGATGCAACCCGTTCTTGTGCCAGTTCGGGTTCAGCGCCAGCGCTGATTCGCACCGCCAACCCGTGTATCAAAAGTTACGCGGGTTGGCATCAAAAGCTGCGTCACCACTGGATTTCGGCTCCGTAGCGTCCTACGGAGCCTTTCTTTTTGGCGATGCCGATCCAGTGGCAGCGGCCCCTTCTAGGGGCTGGTTCGATGCTTCTTCCTGGGGCAGCCGCATTGAGCGCCGTTGTGGTGGCGGGGCTGCAGCCGCCTGCCCGCTCCCAGACCGCCATCTCCCAAGCCGTGGAAATCGGCGTGTATTCCGGGCGCCACTACAACACCGATAAGGCGCTCTACCGCGAATTCACCCGCCGCACCGGCATCAAGGTGAACCTGCTCGAGAGCAAAGACGATGCCCTAATCGAGCGCCTGCGCACCGAAGGCAACCGCTCCCCAGCCGACGTGCTGGTGTTGGTGGATGCGGCCCGGCTCGACAAGGCCGCGGATCTGGGCCTGTTTCAGCCGGCCCGCTCCGCCAGCCTGATGCGCGATGTGCCCCTGAACCTGCGCGATTCGCGGGGCCGTTGGTTCGGCCTCACCCGCCGCGTGCGCGTGGCCGTGGTGAATCCCAAGCTCGTGAATCCCGCCACGATCCGCACCTACGCCGATCTGGCCAAGCCCAAGCTCAAGGGCAAGCTCTGCCTGCGCGACAGCAAGAGCGTCTACAACCAGTCGCTCGTGGCCGACCAGCTGATCCTGCGCGGTGAGCCCGCCACCCGGGCCTGGGTGCGTGGAATGGTGGCCAACGTGACCCAGCCCTTCTTCACCTCCGATACGCCCCTGGCCCGGGCCGTCGCCAAGGGCGACTGCGGCGTGGGCCTGGTGAACACCTATTACGTGGCCCGGATGCTGGCCGGCGACAGCGGCAATGCCGACAAGGCCCTGGCCCAGCAGCTGAAGGTGGTGTTCCCCAATCCTGCCCACGTGAACATCAGCGGTGCCGGGGTGACCAAGTCCTCCCGCAACTTGGAAGCCGCCACCAAGCTGATCGAGTTCCTGGCCTCCCCCACAGGCGGCCGCGGTTACGCCGAAGCCAACAACGAGTACCCGCTGAAGGGCTACGGCAACAATCCAATCCTCAAGGGCTTCGGCACCTTCAAGGCCGATGGGGTATCGGCTGAGCAGATGGGCGCCCGCAACCGCCAGGCCGTGAACCTGATGCAAACCAACGGCTGGAAGTGATCGCCGCCCCGCCCACCCGCGGCTCGGGCCGCTCCTTGCTGGCGATCGCCGTGGTGGTGCTGGCGGCCCTGGCCCTGCTGCCGGTGGTTGGACTGGCCGTCTTCGCCTGGATGGGGCCGGCGATGGCGTCGCTGGCGCTCGGCCCCGCAGGCCAGGAGCAGATGACGAACACCGTACTGCTGGTGCTCAGCGTGGGGGTGCTTGGAGCGGCCCTCGGCACGGCCAACGGATGGCTCACGGCCAACTGCAGCTTCGCTGGCAGCCGCTGGCTGCGCATCGCCCAGTTGCTGCCCCTGGCCACCCCCGCCTACCTACTGGCAGCCACCCTGATCGACCTGGGCAGCCGCAACAGCTGGAGGATCCATGGCCTGCTGTGGGCCATCACGGTGCTCACGCTCACCACCTACCCCTATGTGTTTCTACTGAGCACCGAGAGCTTTGCGGTGAGTGGCACCCGCCAGCTCGAGGCGTCACGCAGTCTGGGGGTGGGGCCCTGGGGCAGCTTCCGGCGCGTGGCCCTGCCGATGGCCCTGCCGGCCATCGGCGCCGGTGTGGCCCTCAGCGGCATGGAGGTGGTGAATGAGCTGGGGGCAGTGGAGCTGCTTGGCGTTCCCACGCTCTCGAGCGGCATCCTGCAGCGCTGGCAAAACGATGGCGACCCCCAGGGCGCCGTGGCCTTGGCCCTGATAGCCCTGGTGATTGTGAGCCTACTGGTGGCGGCCGAACGTCAATTGCGACGGCGCAGTCGGCGTTGGCTGATGGGCAGCGGCGGCGACCGCCAGGCCCCCTGGGCCCTGAGCGGCTGGCGGGCCACCATCGCCCAGCTGCTCACCCTGCTGCCGCCCGTGGCCACCCTGGGCCTGCCCCTGCTGTGGGCTGGCCTCAGCCTGGATCAGCTGCAAAGCGAACCGCCCGAAGAGCTGCTCACCCTGGGCAGCCGCAGCCTGGGGCTGGGGCTACTGGCTGCAGCTCTCACAGTGGCCGTGGGCCTGGTGCTGGCGATCGCCAAGCGCTGGATCCCCCAACCGCTGCTACAACGCCTCAGTTTTCTGGCGGGGATGGGCTATGCCGTGCCCGGCACGGTGCTGGCCCTGGCCTTGATGCTGATCGGCGGCCCCTGGCAGCTGAGCCCCCTCCTGCTGCTGGTGTGGGGCTACAGCGACCGGTTCCTGGCGGTGGCCAAGGGCGGCCTCGATGCGGGACTGGAGCGGATTGCGCCCAGCGTGGATGAGGCGGCCACCGGGCTGGGCTGCAGCTGGACCGCCGTGCTGCGCCGCGTGCATGTGCCGCTGCTGCAGGGGCCCCTGCTGGTGGGCGGGCTGCTGGTGTTTGTGGACACCGTGAAGGAACTGCCGCTCACCTTCGCCCTGCGCCCCTTCGATTTCGACACCCTCTCGGTGCGGGTGTATCAGTACGCCAGCGACGAGCGGGTGGGTGCGGCCCTGATCCCGGCGCTGCTGATCCTGTTGCTGGGCTTGGCCGCCGCCCTGGCCCTGGTGCCAAGCCTCAACAGAGAGGCTTCGGTGACAGCCGACTAAATCCTGAACAAGCTGGGAATGCAACGTTGGTCTTCCCGGCTCTGATGGCTCAGCTGATGCGCACCGTCATCGTGACGGCGCCGATCCGTTGGCGATAGAGCGTGGCGCTGCCCTCAACCACCGCCTCCACCACGCAGGGCTTGGGAGCAGCACCCTCGATGCTGCAGCGGGTGGACAGCGAATACAGCACCCGCGATACAGCAGC
>CAIOXF010000337.1 GCA_903862155.1 uncultured cyanobacterium
GCTGGAAGCTCCAGCCTGGCTCAACCTGGATAGCCGCACCGGCCTGCTGAGCGGCATCCCTGGTCATAACGACATTGGCAACACGGTGGTGCGGATCCAGGCCGTCGACCTCGATGGCGCCGTTGCGGTGGCCAGCTTCCATCTGGACGTGGTGAATGTGAATCAGGCACCGCAACTGCTGGGCCCAGCCCGCTCCAACTCCTTGCTCACCACAGGCAGCACCCTGGAGCTGGATCTCAACACCATCTTCCAGGATCCAGACACCCCCTTTGGCGACCTGGTGAGCTACAGCCTCAAGGCCAGGAGTACCTCAGAACTGGGGGTCCCCGACTGGCTCACCTGGGATCCCGCCAAGGGCAGCTTGAAACTGGCCCCCGGGGCTGCGGATCGCGGTCTGCTCAGTCTTCTGTTTACGGCCACAGACCGGGCAGGCCTGAGCAGCAGCTATCAGCTCGACGTGGGCATTGTGTCCAGCGATGGCCTCGTGGAAGTGAATCAGGCTCTGCAAAGCATCAGCGCCAAGCCTGGACAAACAACCACAGTGGATCTGGCCAATGCCTTCATCCAACTGCGCAGTGGCCCCAACCTCGCCTACAGCCTGGAACTGCTCCGGCAAAACAGCGACGGCAGCACAACAGCCGTTGATGCCCGTGATCAGGACTGGATCACGATCGTGGACCGACGCAGCGAACCGGTTGTCCGCGACAACACGATCACCATTGAGCCCATTCTCAGACTCCTGCAAACCGGAGAGCTCATCACCCCCGCAGACATCAGCAAGCTGAAGGCTGGTAGCGACATCCAACTCGAGATCAGCGTCAGCGATCTGCGCGCGGCCACTGCCTCAGCCGGCCTGATCGGCCTGGATCTCAACCTGCAATGGCAGGGACTGACACTGCTCGATCCCACAACCAGCAGCCTGAAGCAGGCAATCAGCCAGGTGCTGCCACTGTTCCGGACGGTTGACACCAGCGGGCTCAGCAGCAATAGCCTCTCCATCAAGGCGGCCAGTGCGCCTGCGTTACGCGTCGGCGAAGCCCTGGGCGATCAGCCCCAGGAGTCGTTCATCACCTTGAACTTCAAGCTCAACGACCCCAGCCTGGGTGCCCAGGTGTTTCTCAAGCTGAACGAGGAAGAAAACGGCGGAATGGGTATCGGCCTCGCCGATGGCAGCACAACATCCCAGGTGAATCTGCTCGACTTCAGCAGCAAGCCTCTGCCAACCCTCAGGATCCGGCCCGAAAGCAGCGATCTGGGTACCTATGTGATGCGCCTCATCGCCACAGACCCCCGCGGTGACGCCGTGAGTCAACTGGCACGGGTGGATGTAAGCACCACTGGCAATCGGGCGCCGATCTACGTGGGTGGAGGGAACACCCTCAACCTCATCGACAACAACCGCCAGAGCCTCGCTCTGAAGAACCTCTTCAACGATCCTGATGGCGACAAGCTGGCCTACAACCTCGCGTTCCAAGCATCCACAGCTGCCCAGGAACAACAACTGAAGGATGCTGTCAAGGTAACGGGCAGAAACGGTAGCCAAGCCCTGAGTTTCGATCTACCAGGACTCACCGAAGAACTGGTAGGCACGATGACAATCACAGCAGACGACGGCGAAATGGCTGTCAGTCAGACAATTCGAGTGACGGTGAAACCACGTAGCCAAGCGGTAGAGATTGTGAGTATTCCCAACCTGCCTGCCGTTCGCAGCAGCAGCCTTGTGGGACTGGCCGATGCTTTTGGTGCCAAAAGGCTACTTCTCACTGATAAGGCCGATGACACCATCCTGCGAGTCCAATCAGACACGCCAACCCAGTTAAAGCTCTCTGGGGAGTTCATCGCCAAAGCCAAACTATCCCACTTGCAGGTGGAGGAGCTCGAAGCCGACTGGCAAACATCCACAGGCGCCAACGGCGAGAGTAAGCTCAACATCAGCGCGCTCACACAGCTACTTGGTGAAAGCACTAAAACATTTGATCTGAACTGGATCACATTCAGAGCACCTCAGACAGAGGCAAGCACGATCACGCTGCAGCTTTCAACACAAACCACTGTGAAGGGCGATGCCGATGGCAGCCGCTGGGGCGTGGCCAGCAGCAGCTGGAAGACCGCTCGTGTGCGCACGACGGGCCAAAACGAACAGGACCCAGACGAGATCACACCCGAAACAGA
>CAIOXF010000338.1 GCA_903862155.1 uncultured cyanobacterium
CGATCCAGGCTCTGGCGCAGGGCATAGCCCAGCAGGTTCTGCAGATCCGGAGCCAGCCTCGGCGCCACCTGGGCCAGCAGGAGCGGTGCCCAGATGCGCACCAGTTCGGCCAGTTCGCGTTCGTCGTTGGTAACGGTCACGCTCTGGTGGCTGCGCAGGCCCCGCAGTTGCTGGGGCCAGCGGCTGGAGCGGATCAGCGACTGCCCCCCATCGAGCAGCTGCAGGGCAAGCACTTCGAACAGCTCCAGGGCCAGCAACGCCACCACGGCGCGGCTCACCACGGCCCGCAGCGGCTCGATATTGATCAGCCGGGCCTCCTGCAGCCGCTCGAGCACCGGCAGGATCCGCAGCCAGCGCCAGAAAGGCAGCAGCAACGGCAGATCAATCCACCGGCGCAGCAGGGCGTCGCGCCAGCGCAGGCCTGGCAGACGGCGCTTCAACCGGATCACCCGCAGCAGGATGTCGAGGGCGAAGACGCTCTGGAACAGCAGCAGATCGAGCCGCCAAAAGTGGTCGGTGGGGCGGCCGTTCTCATCGATCGAGCGCCAGTAGTTGGTGGCCACCAGGGGCAGCACCTGCTGCTGCCAGAAGCGCCGCTCCTGGCGCCACCCCTGGGCCTGTACCGCCGCGGGGGACAGCAGATCGGCCGCCGCCTTACGGGCTGAGTCGCTGTCGGCCCGCTGGCGCAGCCGGTTCTTGATCTTCTCCAGGGTGCCCGTGCCGCCGGAGGCCAGGAACGGGTTGGAGTCGATCATCGACTGGGTGAGCACCACCTGGCGCTGCAGCAGCCGTTGCTGCTCCGGGTTGGGCATGGCACCGGGGGCCAGCGAGGCCATGGCCCGATCCAACTGGGCAAAGGCGTCGAGGTAGGCCTGGGTTTCGCGGTGCGGCTCAATCCCCTTGATCGGATCCACCCAGGGGGTGATGTCGGGGAGGGCCGTGAGCGGCACCGCCAGCGGCACCGAGGGAATCGGATAGAGGTTGCGCTGCAGCCAGAAGGTGCGCAGCGGCACGTAGGTGATGTCGAAGGCCACCACCACCAGGTTGAGGCCAGCCCAGAGCGCCACGAAGCGATCCCAGCGCCGCTGCCAGGGGCCACTGGGCACGGGAGCCTGCCGGATCCAGCGAGGACGGGCCATCAGGTGCTTGGGCACAGGGCAGCGGTGCCTAATCTGCCCGCCAAGGCGCGGATTGACCGTTGGTGGCCGAAGCGGGGCAGGACACAGACCAGGACGGCGGCCAACCGCAACCGGAACAGCCCAAAGCCCCCAAGCCCCAGGCCGAGGAGAGCCCCTGGGCGTTCTGGCGCAGTGTGCTGATCACCCTGGCGGTGGCCCTGGGGATCCGCCAATACCTGGTGGAAGCCCGCTACATCCCCTCGGGATCGATGCTGCCCGGCCTGCAGATCCAAGACCGGCTGCTGGTGGAGAAGCTCACCTACCGCAACCGCGCGCCCAAGCGGGGCGAGATCGTGGTGTTCCACGCCCCCCAGCACTTTGATCCGGTGCTCAGTGGGGGGCGCACGGTGAGTCCGCTGCAGTGCCTGGTGGTGAACCTGCCGCTGCTCAACAGCCTGCCAGGGATTGCCAATCCGGCCTGTGATGCCTACATCAAGCGGGTGGTAGCCCTACCGGGTGAGCGGGTGATGGTGAATCCCCGCGGTGAGGTGTCCATCAACGGGGCAAAGCTCAGCGAGCCCTACGTGAAGAACCCCTGCCCGGTAGACGCCCAGGGCATGGGCCCTTGCCGCCCCCTCAACGCCGTGGTGCCTCCGGGCCACGTCCTGGTGCTGGGCGACAACCGGGCCAACAGTTGGGATGGCCGCTTCTGGCCAGGGGGCCCGTTCCTGCCAGACAAGGAGATCATCGGCCGCGCCTTCTGGCGCTTCTATCCCTTCAACACCGCCGGCAAGCTCTAAGGCCAGCGCAGCCCTAGAGGCTCCAGCGCTCAGAAGGCAGCAGCCCGCTGGCGCGGACGGCGCCGCGCCGCTGCTGCTCCGGCAGCCAGCTCTCCACAGCGGGTTGGTTGGCAGCGGTGGCGCTACCGCTGGCACGCCAAGGGGCCTGGGGATCAAACAGCACCCACTGCCGGCTGCCGGACTGCAGCAACGGGGCATCGATCGCCAGGAAGCGGGCAGGGCCCCAGCACAGCACCTGCCAGAGCTGCTCCGGGCTCCAGCCCTGTGTGCCCACCAGCTCGTGCCAGAGCAGGGGCAGCACCGACCCATGGCCGGCCAAACCACCGCGGCGCTGATCCAACGGCAGCAGCCTCTCCTCGGGGTCGAGGGCCAGGTGATGCACCGCCACCGCGGCAATTACCCCGGAGGCCAGGGCCTCGATCAGGGCCTGCCGGTCGGCGGGCGTACCGATCGATGGCACCACCCGCCAACCCTCGGCGGTGGGATCCAGCCGCTGGGCATCGGCCAGCAGATGCCACCAACCCACGCTGGCCATGGGCCGCTGCTGGGCCGGGCACTGGGCCAGCAGGGCAGCCCCCCCGGCGGTGGAGAGGTTCATCAGCCGCAGGGCCGGGGGGCGGTGGGCGGCGGCCAGGGCCAGCAGGCTCTGGAGGGGCAGGGTTTCACTGAGGGCCGGATCGGGGGGCCAGCCGGCCCTCAGGGCATCGGCGCCCTCGCGCACGAAGCCACCACCGGCAATGGCCGGATCCCGGGGCGCCACCAGCAGGGGGGCTGCACCCTGCTCACCCAGCCGCAGCCCGCGCTCCAGCAGGGCGATCGGAGGGCAGTGATCGCCGCAGGCCAGGCCCACCGCGCCGGCAGCCAATTGATCGCCGTGGGGGGCCAGATCGGCGTCGTGGCCGCCGCTGCTGAAGCTGCCCCAGAGCCGCAGCTGCAGGGGACCGCCGTGGGACAGCACCAGCCGCTCCGGGCAGTCCCGCCAGGGATGGGCCCAGGGCAGCAGGGCGAGGGTGCCGTAGCCGCCGGCAGCCGCGGCCGCCGAGAGCGAGGCGAGGGTTTCGGCGCGGCCGCTGCTGGGCTCCTCCAGCACGCTGTGGGGATCCACCAGGGCAGGGGCCAGCCAGGCCCCCTCGCAGGTCTGGGGCTGCAAGCCAGCCGCACGGCCCTGCTCCACCGCAGCTTCACCGATGGCCAGCAGGGTGCCATCGGCAGCGATCAGACCATCACCAGCGGCAGCCGGGTTGCCCGGGCCACGGAGCAGCTGCAGGTTGTGGAGCCAGAGCAACGGCTCAGCCATGGCTGTCCCTTAGAGGGCGCCGGCGGCCGTGCGGTCGAGCACGCCGCCCAGATGGGTGGTGAGATTCATCGCCGCCACCACCGGCCCCGCCTCGGCCCCATGGGGGTAGTCGATCACGGTGACGCCACCATTGCCCTGCTTGATCGCCCAGATATCGGCGGGGCTGAGGCCGAGCAGGGCGCAGAGGATGGTTTTGTTCACGGCGTCGTGGGCGACCACCAGGGCCGTTTCCTCGCTGCCGAGGCTGCGGGCGATGGTTGTCCAGGTGGCGAGGGACCGGTTCCACACGTCGTGGATGGTTTCGCCCTCGGGCATCTGCACGGTTTCGGGGGCGCGCTTCCAATCGGCCAGCAGCAGGGGCCAGCCCTTGGCGATCTCGCTCTCCAGCCGCCCTTCCCAGAGGCCGTGGCCGATCTCCACCAAGCCGCGGGTGGTGGTGAGGGGCACGGCCGGATGGCTGGCCAGGATCGCCTCGGCGGTCTGGCGCGGGCGGGCCATCGAACTGGAATAGGCGCGGTGGAAGCTCACCGGCGCCAGGAAGCGGCCAGCGGCCTCGGCCTGGGCACGGCCGTTGGCATTGAGGGGAATATCGATCTGGCCCTGGAAGCGGCCCTGCCGGTTCCAGTCGGTTTCGCCGTGACGCACCAGCACCAGCCGCGGCCCCTTGCCGCGGGCCGGGAGGGGATCCCCGAGGTGGGCGGTGCCGTTGAGCGACTCGACCTGCACGGCGATGCCGCCGTCCGGGCCATGGCTGAGGTTCAGCACCGACACCGAGCAGTTGTCGACGCGCAGGCGACGGAAGCCGCTGGCCGGCAGATCGAGCAGGGTGAGCAGCAGGCAGCGCAAGATCGCGTTATGGCCCACCACCAGCACGGTGCGATCAGCGCCAGCGAGAGCGGTGTCGTGCTCGGCCAGCAGCTGGGCCTTGAACCGGCCGGCCTGCTCCATCAGCTCGCCGATGGGGCTGTAGCTGACGCCATCCCGCTCAAGCGTGAGGGTTTCCGGTGCCTCTCGCCACAGGCGCTCCTCTTCCGAATAGCGCTCCTTGAGTTCGCTGCGCAGCAGGCCGCTCCAGGGGGCCAGATCGATCTCGAGGAGGTCGTTGGTGGTGTCGGCCGTCAGCCCCTGGCCCTGGGTCTCCAGAAGGTTGGAAGCCGTGGCGCTGGCGCGGCGCAGTGGTGAGGTGTACGCCGCATCAAAACGCAGATCCCGCAGGGCCTCGCCGGTGCGGCGGGCCTGCTCTTCACCCTCCGCGGTGAGCGCAGAGAGGTCGTCGCGCCCCTGGATGCGGTGCTCGATGTTGAAGCTGCTCAGCCCGTGACGGACCAGCACAATCCGGAGGGTCACGGCACAGGCGCTGCTGGGCCGACATCGTATGGGAGTGGAGAATCGTGCCCTGTGCGTGGCCGCGGAGGGCCGCCCCGTGAGCGCCACCCCCAGCGGACCCAGCGGCGGAGCCCTCGGAGGCTGGAAAGGGCTGGTGGCCCTGCTCAGCCTCAGCCTCTGCGGCCTGCTGTGGCTCAGCGGGCTGCAGCAGAGCCTGGAGCGCCCGTCGGTGAACGACGCGCTCACCATCCGCCAGCTGGAGCTCGCCGTGCAGGCGGAGGCGGCCATTCCCCCGGGGCTGGCCCGCAGCCTGGGGGGTGGGGACCCCCGCGAGGCCCTGGCCAAGGAACTGCGCCAAGGGGTGGAAGCCGAATCCGGTGCCCCCCAACCGGAGCAGGCCCTGGAGCTGGCCCTGCTGGAAAGCGGCAGCAAGCGGCTGACGCGCCTGGAGGCGGTCACCCCCCAGGTGCCGCCAGAGCAGCGGGCCGTGATCAACGCCCTTACCGCAAGCACCGGCGCCGGACTCCAACGCCAGGAGATCGATCTGCTGCTGGCGCCCTGGCCCGTTTCCCGCTTCACCCGGCAGCTGGTGTGCACGCAACTGGCCGCCGATCCCAGCAGCTGTGAAACCCAGGCGGCGGACCGCAGCGCCCTGGCCCGCTGGCTGGCAGTGAGTGTGGCCCCGGTGCTGTTCCTGCTGGTGGGCTCTGCCCTGATGCTGTGGGAGTTCTGGCGCCGCTGGCGGGGAACAGCCCCAGCACTACCCCCGCTGCAGGGGCCGCCGCTTGGCCTGGCCGACGTGACGATCCTGGTGGCCGGCGGCTTCGTGGTGCTTGGGGAACTGTTTGTGCCCCAGCTGCTGATTCCCCTGGTGCAGACCCTGCTGGCTCCCCTGGCCGGACGGCCGGCGCTGGCCCAGGGGTTGCAGGTGCTCCTTCTCTATGGGGGGCTCATGGTGGCGCCGCTGCTGATCCTCAGCCGGCTGTTACGTCCCCTGGGCCAGCCCCCAACCGCCGGCTGGCTGCAGTGGCGCTGGCGGCCCGTGGGCTCCGCCCTGGGGCTGGGGGTGAGCCATGTGCTGATGGTGCTGCCGGCCGTGGCCCTCAGCGGCTGGCTGCTGGAGCGGCTGTGGAACAACGCCAGCGGCAGCAATCCGCTGCTGGAGCTGGTGCTCACCACCGGCGATCCGATCGCCCTCGGGGCCCTGGCCCTCACCGCCATGGTGCTGGCCCCAATGTTTGAGGAAACCCTGTTCCGCGGAGTGCTGCTGCCCGTGCTCGGCCAGCGATGGGGCCGAGCCTGGGGTGTGCTGGTGAGTGCGCTCACCTTTGGTTTAGCCCACCTGAGCCTCGGGGAACTGGCGCCGCTGGTGGTTCTGGGCCTGGCTCTGGGGTGGCTGCGGCTGCGCAGCGGACGGCTCGCTCCCTGCGTGCTGATGCATGGGCTATGGAACGGCCTCACC
>CAIOXF010000339.1 GCA_903862155.1 uncultured cyanobacterium
CGTCGGGCCGCAGGCCGAGCACCTCCAGGTGCAGGTTGATCTTGGCCGGGGCGGTAACGGTGCACGGAGCCATCGAGGGGCAGAGCCTCAGCTGGGGTGGGCGTTGGCCTGATTCAAGCCCGCCGCCAGGGCCACCCAGGCCGCGGGAGCCACGTCCTGGGGCCGCTGGCCCAGCTCAATCCCTGCAGCACTGGCCAGCTCCTGCAGCACCGCCGGATCCGCTAGGCCGGCCAGGGTGTTGCGCAGCATCTTGCGGCGCGAGGCAAAGCAACGCTTCACCAGGCTTTCCACCGTGCGGGCCATGGCCGGATCGAGCCGCTGCTCTGGCGGCAAGGGATCAATGGCGATCACCTCCGACTCCACCTTCGGTGGCGGCTTGAAGGAGCGCGGCGGCACCGGACACACCGTGCGGCACTGGCCCAACAGCTGCATGCGCACACTCAGGGCCGAGTAGGCGCTGCTGCCGGGCTTGCTGCGGATGCGCTCGCCCACCTCTTTCTGTACGAGCAGCACCAGGCGCCGATAGGGCTCAGCTACTGGCCGATCGAGCCGGCCCACCAGTCGCTCCAACAGCGGACCAGTGATGTTGTACGGGATGTTGGCCACCACGGCGGTGGCCTCCGGCAGGGGTACCGCCAGCACATCCCCCTCGGTGAGGGAAAAGCGCGGGTCGCTGCCGAAACGCTCCCTCAGCCCCCCCACGAGGTCGCGGTCGAGCTCCACGGCCTGGATCGCGGCCGCCGGTGAGGCGAGCAGCCGTTCGGTGAGCGCCCCCCGGCCCGGACCCACCTCCAGCACCCGATCGTCTGGCGTGAGTTCAGCGGCGGCCACGATCTGCTGCAGCACCCCCTGATCCACCAGCCAGTGCTGGCCGAAACGCTTGCGGGCGCGGTGGGCGGCGAAGCTCATGGGGGCCGATGGCTATCTCCAGATTGCCCTGCACCGGTGATGGGTTCTGGCGCCGCTAGACCGGAACCAGCCGCATCGATGTGATGGCCTGGTTCCGTGGGCTCGCCGCCCTCGCCGCCGCGCTGGCCCTGGGGGCACCGGCCCTGGCCGGCAGCGCCACCTCCGATTCGATCTGGGACCGCAAGCACGCCCTGCAATCGGCGATGGAAGCCATGCCCGCCGGAGCCACACTCACCAACCAGCGCTGCGAAACGCTCGAGGTGGGGCTCGACAACATCCGCTACCGCTGCACGGTCTGGTGGAGCGACACCCCCGCGCCAGCACCGGCTCCGGCTCCTTGACGTCAGGCCGCCACGCGGATCCAGCGCACCGGTCCCCGGGCCGGCGGCAACGGCACCAGCGCATACACCAGCTCGGCCGGATCCTCCGCCCGATGGCCATGGGCCGCCTGCCAGCAGGCAAAGGCACGGCTCAGTCGTGCGCGTTTGCCTGCGCCCAGGGCGGCTACCCCCCAGCCATCAACGCCGCTGCGGCGGCCCTTCACCTCCACCACCAGCAACCGGCCTGGCTTGTGGAGCACCAGATCCAGTTCGCCCCAGCGGCAGCGCCAGTTGCGATCCAGCAGCTGCCAGCCCCGTTGCTTTAGCAGCCGCAACGCCCGCTGCTCCGCCCAGCGGCCCGCCACCACGGGCGCCGGCCCCGCCGCTGCTCGCATCCAACGCCCCGCACCACTGTTCCTAGGGTTCCCCCATCCGTCTCGCCGCCGTGATCGCTGCCCTGCGCCGCTTCCGCCGCCATGCCCTCACTGGGCTGGTTTGCCTCTGCCTTGGGCTTGCATCCAGCCTCGGACTGGCCGCCCCCGCCGGTGCGGCGATGGATGTGGCCAAGCAGGTGCTGATTGGTGCGGATTACGCCGGCCAGGATCTGCGCGGCGCCACCTTCAACCTCTCCAACCTGCGCGACGCCAACCTCTCCGGCGCCGACCTGCAGGGGGCCAGCCTGTTCGGCGCCAAGCTGCAAGACGCCGATCTCAGCAACACCAACCTGCGGGAGGCCACGCTCGATTCGGCCGTCTTCAACGGCACCAACCTCACCAATGCGGTGCTGGAAGACGCCTTCGCCTTCAACACCAAGTTCAGCGATGTGCTGATCGAAGGCGCCGACTTCACCAACGTGCCCCTGCGCGGTGATGCGCTCAAAACCCTCTGCGCTACCGCCAGCGGCACCAACCCGGTGACCGGCCGCGACACCCGCGACACCCTGGGCTGCAGCTGAGATGAGCTTTGACGCCCGCAGTCTCGATCGGCTCCGTGAGCTGGGCCGCACCCTGCCCAAGCCGCTGCCCAAACCGGAAGCGCCGCCGGCCCCCAAGGCCAGCGAACAGCGCCACAAGGTGGAAACCGAAACCAACCCCGAGGCGCTATTCCGGGAACTGATGCAGGCCAGTGCCGATGGCACGGTGCCGCCGCACCTGATGGCGCGGCTCAAGGAGCTGGAGGCCAGCCGCTCGCCGCGGCGCCGGCCCACACGCCCGGCCGCCGGGATTCCGGTGGATGCGGCTCGGGCCGGCATCGAACTGGGCCGCGAGGAGCCCCCCGCGCCACCGCCTGCTCCACAGAAAAAGCCTGGCCGCACCACTAGCCCCCGGCCCGGCAAAGCCCGCAGCAGTGAAGAGGAATCGCTCTACTCCGCGTTCCAGGAGCTGCTCCTGGAAGACGACGACGCATGAGGGCGATCTGGGCCCTGAGCCTGGCCGCGCTACTGGCCCCGGCAGCACTCGCGGCAGGAACTCCCAGCGGCCGTTCGCCCCTGCCTAAACCCGACGCCGTCAGCGAGAAGGAGGCCTTCATGCTGATGTTCGGCAAGGGCAATGGCGCTATGCGCGTGCTGTGTGCCCTGGAGCGAGACGGCCTGATCAGCCGCGCCACCCGCCAGCGTTATCTGGATCGGCTGGAGCAACTGCTCAGCGAACCGGGCGACACCGCCAACGACCGGCGCAACGCCCGCATCGGCATGGCCTTCGCCGACCGGCGCCCGGGCCTCTGCCCCGAACGCCTGATCCAGCCGTCAACGCCGGGAACCCCGAAAGCCCATCCGTAGGCTGAGCCGGGGCTTTCCCAGCCCAGCACCCGGCTTCGCTTCACCCCATGACCATCCGCATCGGCATCAACGGCTTCGGCCGCATCGGTCGTCTCGCCTTCCGCCGCGCCGTCACCCTCAGTGACGTGGAAGTGGTGGGCATCAACGACCTGATCGATGTGGAGTACCTGGCATACATGCTCCGCTACGACTCCACCCACGGCCGCTTCAATGGCGAGGTGGCGGTGGAGAACGGCCAGCTGGTGGTGAATGGCAAGGCGATCCGCATCACTGCCGAGCGCGATCCCAACAACCTCAAGTGGGGCGATGTGGGCGCCGACTACGTGCTGGAAAGCACCGGCTTCTTCCTCACCGATGAGGCTGCCCGTGCCCACATCAACGCCGGTGCCAAGCGCGTGGTGATGAGCGCTCCCTCCAAGGACGCCACCCCAATCTTCGTGATGGGCGTGAACCACACCACCTACGCCGGCCAGGACATCGTGTCCAACGCCAGCTGCACCACCAACTGCCTGGCGCCGATGGCCAAGGTGGTGCACGACAACTTCGGCATCGTGAACGGTCTGATGACCACCGTTCACGCCACCACCGCCACCCAGAAAACCGTGGATGGCCCCTCGGTGAAGGACTGGCGCGGCGGCCGCGGTGCGGCCCAGAACATCATCCCCAGCTCCACCGGTGCCGCCAAGGCCGTGGGCCGCGTGATCCCCGAGCTCAACGGCAAGCTCACCGGCATGGCCTTCCGCGTGCCCACCCCCGATGTGTCGGTGGTGGACCTCACGGTGAACCTGGCCAAGCCCGCCAGCTACGAGCAGATCAAGGCCGCCATGAAGGCCGCCAGCGAGGGCCCGATGGCCGGGATCCTCGGCTACACCGAAGACGAGGTGGTGAGCACCGATTTCCTCGGCGAGAGCTGCACCTCGGTGTTCGATGCCGGCGCCGGCATCGCCCTCACCGACACCTTCGTGAAGCTGGTGGCCTGGTACGACAACGAGTGGGGCTACAGCTGCAAGTGCATCGACCTGATGCGCCACATGGCCACGGTTGGCTGATCGACGGTTCACGACGACCTGCTGCCAGTTTCGGCGTGCCTGATTAAACCTCGGGCACGCCGTTTCTTTTGGCTTGCACCATGCCCCTGATCGATGCCTATGTGGCCGGCTGGCAGCGCTCGTTTGACTACGAGGGCCGCTCCAACCGGGGCGATTACTGGTGGTTCGTGCTGGCCAACCTGATCGTGGCGCTGATCATCAACGCCATTTCCAGCAAGCTCTACAACATCTACGCAGTCACCAGCATTCTGCCTGGCCTGCCCTTGGTGATCCGCCGCCTGCGTGACATCGGCAAGGCCTGGCCGTGGATCTTGATTGGCCTCATCCCAATCATCGGCGGCATCTGGCTGATCGTGCTGTTCTGCCAGCCATCAATCACCGCATGAGACCGCCCATGAGACAGACCGGGGAACTGGAACAGGGTCCAGCTGTGATCCACTCCGGTGTCCCCTGTCTCCTCCTTGCCCCAGCCCGCCGCAGTGGCGGTGATCTCCGTGCTTGAGCCCAGCCGCGATCGGCAGAGCCACTGGCTGCTGCCCTGCGGCGGCTATCCCCAGGCCATCGCCGCCCTGCTCGCCGCCCCGCTGTGCAGCACCGGCCAACCCGCCCGCACCTGGCGCGAATGGCTGGCGGTGCTCGCCCCGCTACCGCCCCTGCCCGGCGCTGAAGCGAATGCCGCCCAGGAAAAACCAGCGCCGGTGTACCGCTACCTGCTCTGCCTACCGGCGGCCCAGCGCGAGGCAATCCGCATCTCCTGCTGGCGCCGCTATCCCGAAGGTCTGGGCTGGCAACGCCGCTGCGGCCCCATGCCCCTGCCGGCGTTCGTGGAGCGCTTCAGCGGGCGGGCGGCTTGAGCTGGCAGCTGTAAGACGGTGCCTTGCCCAGCTGCCAGGTGGCGTTGTCGCCCTTGATCCAGAAGGATTCCGCGCCACTTGCGTAGCGGGCTCCACTGGCGCCCATGGCCTGGGGCAAGCGGCGGGCACCCTCTCCCACTACCAGCACCACCTCGCTGGGCGACTGATTAAAGAAGAAGGCCGTTACGGGAGTGGCATCAAAGCGGCCCTTGCAGAGGTAGTCAGCGCGGATGGCCTCCTCGGCGCGGGCAGAGCCGGCAGCACCTGTGAGCAGCACACCAACCACGGCCAGCCCGAGCCCCATGTTCATTGGCGCAACCGCCCGAATGAGCCTCCAGCCTGGGCAACCCCACCCAGCACACGCAACAGTACGCACGTACTAACGTGCATGTCTTTCGCGCCCGCGCCATGGGTCTGGGCTCACTGCCGGACGACGCGCCACACGCGCCGCCGCCGGCCAAGCACCCGCTCAACCTGCAGACCCTGTTGGTGCCCCGGCCCAACTCCACCGTGCTGCTGCGGGTGAGTGGCACGTCGATGCGCGATGCCGGGATCGGCCCCGGTGATCTGGTGGTGGTCGATCGCAGCCTGCGGCCCCGGCCCGGCCAGATCGTGGTGGCCCGGCTGGCCGAAGGCTTCACGCTCAAGCAGCTGGCGCAGCAGGCAGGCCAGTTGGTGCTGCAGCCGGCCAACCCCGCTTTTCCCGTGCTGCCCCTGGCGCCAGGGGAAGAGCCGCAGCTGTGGGGGGTGGCCCTGCACGTGATCCGGCGCCTGGCATGAACAACAAAGCGGCCGTGGGGTCGGCCATCGCCCTGATCGACGGCAACAACTTCTATGCCTCCTGCGAGGCCGTGGTGGATCCAGCCGTGCGCGGGCGGCCGCTGGTGGTGCTCTCCAACAACGACGGCTGCATCGTGTCGCGCAGTGCCGAGGCCCGCGCCCTCGGCATCGCCATGGGCACGCCCTACTTCCAGGCCCGGGCGGAGCTGGAACGCCACGGGGTGGTGGTGCGCAGCTCGAACTACGCCCTCTATGCCGACATGAGCGAGCGCCTGATGGCCAGCCTCGAGCCCTGGGTGGAGGCGCTGGAGGTGTATTCGATCGATGAGGCCTTCGGCCAGTTGCGCCGCCCCAAGGGTGAAGCCCTGCTGGACTGGGCCCAACAGCTGCGCCAGGACGTACTGCGCCAGCTGGGATTACCGGTGGCGGTGGGCATCGGCCCCAGCAAGGTGCTGGCCAAGCTCGCCAACCGCCTGGCCAAACGGTCCCCGGCCGGGGCTCCCCCTGGGGGCGGAGGCGGGGTGTTTGACCTGGGGGCAGTGGACGATCCCGATTCCTGGCTGGCGGCGCTGCCGGTGGCGGATGTGTGGGGCATCGGGCGCCAGCTGGGCGAATGGTGCCGCCGCCGCGGCGTGGCCGACGCGAAAGCCCTGCGCGACATGCCCACCGGCGAGCTGCGGCGCAAATGCGGCGTGGTGGGCGTGCGGCTGCAGCAGGAGCTACGGGGGATCGCCTGCCTGCCGCTGGAGCTGGCGCCGGCGCCCAAGCGCGAAACCTGCGTGAGCCGCAGCTTCAGCAAGCCGGTGAAGGAGCTGGAGCAACTGCGCGAAGCCATCGCCAGTTACGTGAGCCGCGCTGCCGAGAAATTGCGCCACCAACGGCAACGGGCGGGGATGCTCACAGTGTTTGTGCGTAGTAGCCCGTTCAACGGCACCAGCCTCTACCGCCATGCCATCACGGTGGAGCTGCCCCTTCCCAGCAACGACACCGCCGTGCTGCTGGCAGCTGCCCTACCCCTGGCTAAGCAATTACTGCGGCCCCACAAACCCCTGCAGAAGGCCGGGGTGCTGATGCAGGCGCTGGAGCCCGAAACCCAGCTGCAACACCATCTGTTTGCGCCCTTGCCAGCTGAGGAACAACAACGGCGCGAAGCACTGATGGCCGCCGTGGACGGCCTCAACCGCCGCTACGGCCAGGGCACCCTGCGCTGGGCCGCCTGCGGACTGAAACCCGCCTGGGCCATGCGCCGCGAGCGACTCTCAGGTGCCGCCACCACCTGCATCCACGCCATCCCCACCGCTCACGCCGAAGGGCAGGAGCCGGCACGCTTCAAGCGCTCTGCAGCAGCTGCACGGCGAGATCGCGGCGGCTGAGCAGCAGCACCAGCCGCTCGCCGGCACCCACCAGGCCGGTCTGATGGCGCAGGAGATCGGCGTTCACCAGGGCAAGGCCGCAGGTTTCCACCAGCAGCAGGGGCAGGGTGGCCTCGGTGCCGTGCATGGCCTGCAGATCCAGGGCCTGCTGGACAGCCCGCTGGCTGCGCTCGAGGCCCAGGCGCTCCACCAGCTGGGGCCACAGATCGTTTACCGGGGTGAAGCGGGCCAGATCGAGATCAGAATCAACCATTGAGGGCGCTGCTGATCATCGCGGCGGTCACGGGGATGGTTTCCAGCTCGTCGGCGTTGTCGAGGTAGGCGTCGAAGGAGGCATAGCGGCGGATGCAGGGATCAGCCCCGGCTTCAGCGCAGGCGGCCGCCCAGTCGTCGTCGTCGGGCTTCACGACGGCATAGGCCTGCAGGGCTTCCTCCAGGTCGCCCCCATCGCCGATCTGATCGCCGTGCCAGAGCACCTCGTAAAACTGCACTGCCAGCCGCTAACGCTGGAGAAACGCTAGGGGCTCAGGCTGCCGGGGCCGTTTGCGGCGCAGCAGCCGGCACCACCAACTCCTCGTAGCCGGCGCGGCGGCGCTGGTCGAGGTCGGCGAGGTAGCGGCGCTCGCCGTAATAGAGCTCCTGGAAGCGCAGGGCATCGGCATTGAGCTCGGCGAACAGGGCATCGATGCGGTGCTCCATGTCGCCACCGGAGTCGGGCGCCGCAGGCTCAGCGGGCACCTCGGGCTCCAGCAACCGGGCGATGCAGTGCTCCAGGGTTTGGAGGCGCTGGCTGCTCCAGGCATCGAGCAGGTGGCGGCAACGCTTCACGCAGCGCTGGCGCTCCAGGGCCGCCGTGGCGCCGCGCAACTGGAGCAAGGGCTGGGCCAGCCCGAGGCGCTGCACCTCGGAGGGCTCCAGCAGCGGCGTGAGCCGGGTGAGTAGGGCGCTCTGCTCCACCAGGAGTTGCTCACCCAGTAGCCGCGGTAGATCGAGATCGGCCAGCTCATGGCCCAGTTCGGTGCCGCGGTTCACGGCTTCCAGGCGGCCGGCGCCGAGGTTGTCTTCTTCCAGGGCGCAGATGGCTGCCCAGAGCTGCCGGTGATGGGAGAGGGCGAAGTCTTCGAGCTCGCGGCGGCGCAGCTCGGCCCGGATGGCGCCGCGCTGGTGGGGGCAGTGGAGATAGAGGCGCAGGATCTCGGCTTCAGAGCGCTCGCGCAGGCCGGCCTCACCGGGCTGCTCCCACTTCTGGGAGCGGCCATGCCAGCGCTGGCCCTTCACCTGCTGGCGCAGGTCGTCTTCCAGTTGGAGCGCTAGCCGGGCCTGGCCACCACTGAGCCGCTCGGCCACCTGCTGGAGGTAGTGGGACCGCACAGCGCTCTGGGGCAACTTGCCCAGCAGCGCCACCAGGGCACTCACCGCCTGCTGGAACTGGTCGGCCTTGCCCAGATCACGGCCTTCCAGCACCTGCTCGATCTGCCAGTCGAGCCACAGGGGCGCCTGATCCAGCAGGGAGCGGTATTCACCGGCGCCGTGGTCCTTAAGGAACTCATCGGGGTCTTTGCCGGCGGGCAGATGCAACACCCGCAGCTCAAGCTGGCCCTGCAGCGCCAGTTGTTCCACCTCGCCGATGGCCCGCTGGGCAGCGCGCACCCCAGCACCGTCGCTGTCGAAGTTGAGGATCAGGCGCTTGCTGTCGCAGCAGCGGCAGAGCTGGGTGATCTGCTGGCTGCTGAGGGCCGTGCCCAAGGCCGCCACCGCATTGGTGATGCCGGCCGCATGCAGGGCGATCACATCGAAGTAGCCCTCCACCACCACCGCCCGGTCGTCCTTGCGGATGGCGTTGGCGGCCCGGTCGAGCCCGTAGAGGTGCTTGCCCTTCTCAAACACCTCCGTTTCCGGGGAATTGAGGTATTTAGGCTCGGCGCCATCCAAGCTGCGACCACCGAACCCGATCACCCGGCCCTGGCGATCGAAGATCGGCACCATCACCCGCCCGCGGAAGCGGTCGTAGAAACCATCCCCGCCCTTGCGGGGTACGACCAAGCCGGCGGCCTCCAGCAGTTCAGGCCCAAGCCCCTCCACCTGCTGGAGGTGCTTGAGCAGGCCATCCCACTGATCGGAGGCGTAGCCCAGCTGGAAGGCCTCGATCGTGCCCTCGCTGAGCCGGCGCGACTCGCGCAGATAGGCCAGCGCGGCGGTGCCGCCAGGCGAAAGCAGTTGGCTGCGGAACCAGCCGGTCGCCAGGCTCAGCACCCGGTGCAGTTGGTCACGGCGGGAGAGCTGCTGGCGCAGGCGCTCCTGCTGGGGTCCCTCCACCGTTTCGATGGGGAGCTGGTATTTGCGCGCGAGCTCCAGCACCACATCGCTAAAGCTCTGGCGCTGCAGTTCCATCAGGAACTTGATCGCGTTGCCGCCAGCCCCGCAGGAGAAGCAGTAATAGAACTGCTTGGCCGGCGACACCGTCATCGACGGCGATTTGTCGTCGTGGAAGGGGCAGACACCCACGAACTCACGCCCCTTCTTCTTGAGCACCACGTGCTCGCCCACGACATCAACGATGTCGGCCCGATCCTTGACGGCCTCGATCGTGCGGGGATGGAGGCGGGGCAGGCTCAACGCGAACGGAACGGCGGAAGCCCTGCAATTCTGACGGCGCTGGCCCAGCTCCACCGGCGGATCCCTATCAACATGCGGCCACTGCTGCGGTTGATAGGGATCCGCTGGTGGAGCAGGTGCGGCTCTCCTCGATCAGCATGGGCGTGAGCGACGACACCACCGCTGAGCAACTACGCCGCCTCCCCGATCCGATGGCCGATGTAGTGAACCGCGATCCCCTGTTGGCGCGGCAGAGCTGCCGGCTGATGAAGATCAACGACGACACCGACGACATTGTGTTCCAGCTCCACGGCGGCCAGCAGACCCTCAACCAGTTCAGGGCGCGATCCAACGCCTCAACCAAGACCTCTTGGCCTACTTCGCCGTAGAGGGCATCGACATCCCCTTCCCCACCCAGCTGAAGTACGCCGAGGAGCTGTGAG
>CAIOXF010000340.1 GCA_903862155.1 uncultured cyanobacterium
CCCCCTCCGCCACCTCATCGCCCCCCATCCAGCTGGCCACCAGGGGCTTGGTGCTGCACTGCGCCAGCTCGCGCAGGCGGTGGGCGATGGCCTGGGGATCGGTCATGGCCTGGGGGGTGAGGATCACCAGCAGGCCGTCGCCGTTCGGGTCGGCCATGGCGATCTCGATGGCCTTGGCGTAGCGCTCCGGATCGGCATCACCCAGCACGTCGATCGGATTGCCATGGCTCCACTGGGCTGGCAACACCCCGTTGAGGGCGGCGATGGTTTCGGGCGCCAGGCAGGCCAGCTCCCCGCCGCTGAGCACCAGGGCATCGGTGGCCAGCACCCCGGGGCCGCCGGCGTTGGTGATGATCGTGAGGCGTTTTCCGGCGGGGCGGCGCGGCTGCTTGGCCAGCAGATCCGCCAGATCGAACAGATCCGACAGCCGCTCCACCCGCAGCACGCCACAGCGCCGGAATGCGGCCTCCAGCACCGCATCGCTACCGGCCAGGGCGCCGGTGTGAGATGCCGCGGCCTTGGCGGCCTGGTCGGTGCGGCCGCCCTTGATCACCACGATCGGCTTGGTGAGCGCCACCTCACGCGCTGCCGAGAGGAAGGCGCGGGCATCGCCGATCGCCTCCATGTAGATCACGATGCTGTGGGTGTTGGGGTCGTCGCCCAGGTGGGTGATCAGATCGCCCCAACCCACATCGAGCATTGAGCCGATCGACACAAACGCGCTGAAGCCCACCCGCTGGCGCCGGCTCCAATCGAGCACCGCCGTGCAGATCGCTCCCGACTGGCTGAGGAAGCCCACATGGCCAGGCTCGGCGCCGGAGGCGGCAAAGGTGGCGTTCAGGCCCAGGCGGGGATTCATCAGCCCCAGACAGTTGGGGCCCAGCAGCCGCATCCCGGTGCCGCGGATCGCATCGCGCAACTGGGCCTCCAGGGCCAGGCCCTCGGGCCCCACCTCTCGGAAGCCGGCGCTCAGCACCACCACGGCCTGAACGCCGGCTGCCGCGCAGTCGGTCACCAGCTTCGGCACCGTGGCCGCCGGGGTAGCAATTAAGGCCAGATCCACTGGCTCCGGAACCGCGGCAACCGAGGAATAGGCCTGAATCCCGAGCACACTGTGGCGCCGGGGGTTCACCGGATACACGGTGCCCCCGAAGGGATGGCGGATCAGATTCCAGAGCAGGGTGCGCCCCACACTTCCTTCGCGCTCACTGGCTCCAACCACGGCCACGGTGCGCGGCGTGAAGAAGGGTGCCAGCGGCTGACGCTCGCTGCGGAGGATGTCGTAGGTGCGGTCGGTCGCCGGGACCATGGCCGTGGAGCTCGGAACTCAGGTCCAGTTGCCGCCGAACATGTCGTCGTACCCCTCATAGGGGTTGAACTCGGCCCACCCTGGACTGGCTTGATCGAAGAGGCCGTAGCGAGCCGCCTCGTCGTCCATCAGGGTGTTGCCGGTGGGGCGGGTGTCGCAGCTGATGCTGCCGTCGGCGGCGGTCTGGCAGTTCTCGAAGACAACCCCGGCGCGCAGCGGCAGGGACAACGCCAACGGCACCAGCAGGCCCAGCAGTGGCATCCCCTGCAGGAGCTGCATTCCCTGGAAGAGCCGAACCGACTGGGATGATGGGCGCGCGATTGAGCCCGCTCCGGAGCCTGCAGCGATGTACACCGACTGGACCGCCGTCATTCTTCTGCTGCTCACCGCCGCACCCTTGGCGGTGGTGGTAGCCACCGCCGGCTTCTTCATCTGGAAGCAGAAGAAGGCACAGCGCCGCTGAACCCCCGGGGCAACGAGCCCTGGAGCAACTCGGCGGTCGTGGTGGCTGGAGAGAGACCGGGGTGGCTGCCCTGGCCCAGGCAATCGAGGCACGTTCGGAAGCGTTGGTCCCCAAGCCGCAGCATGCCGCTGCCGCCGCAGGTGCAGCAACGCTGAAGGGCGGCGCCGCTTGGATGGGAGGGAGTCATGGGGGTGGCCAGCTCGGACCCGGTGCTGTTGGAGTCAGTGTGGTGGAATTCGCGCGATTTGATCCCGAAACTTTCCTTAAGCCTGGTCGGGGTTCGCGGCAGCACGCTGCAAGGCCGCGTCAAAGCTTTCCGGGGTGAGGCCATCCAGCAGCTCCCGGGCACTCAACCGTGTGCCGGCGGGCACCAGCCCCGCACTGGCGGCCAGCACACCGATCACCGCCGCCGCATCCAGCTCCTGGGCCTGGAACCCGGCGATTCCTTCGGCCCCCTCCCGCTTACTCAACCGGTGGCCCTCGCCATCGCGCCAGAGCGGCACATGGGCGTAACGGGGAGGTGCTGCACCCAGCAGCGCCATCACCGCCACCTGAGGCGCGGTTGAACTCCAGAGATCGTCGCCTCGCAACACATCCGTGATGCCCATGCGCAGTTCATCCACCGCCGTGGCGAGGTGATAGGCAATGAAACCATCGGCCCGGCGCAACACCACATCGCCCACAGCCGTGGGGCCATCCACCCCACCGGGCACACCGCAGCGCTCATCCCAGCAGAGCTCCCCCGGCGACAAGCGCAAGCGCCAGCTCGGCAGCCGCCCCTCCTGCCAGTCCCAGCTGTGGCCGGCATGGCGGCAAAAACCGGGATACACCGCCAGCCCGCCATGGGGCGCGGAGATATCGGCCAGGAGGCGGCGGCTGCAGCGGCAGGGATAAAGCCAGCCGTGGCACCGCAGAGCTGAGAGCACCGAGCTGTAGAGGCCGCGGGCCTCGCTCTGGCGGATCACCGGGCCGTCCCAGGCCAGGCCGAGCCAGTTCATGTCTTGAAGGATCGAGGCCTCGGCGCCGGGCCGGTTGCGCGGGGTGTCGAGGTCGTCGATGCGCAGCAACCACTGTCCACCCCGCAGCCGCGCATCCAGCCAGCTGAGCAGGGCCGTGCGCAGGTTGCCGCGATGAAGGGTGCCGGTGGGAGAGGGGGCGAAGCGTCCCCGGTAGCCGCGCTTACGCAGGTCCAAGCCCCGGCCGATCAACTCCACCAGGTGGGCCGGCAGGGGCACAGGGAGGCTGGGCTGGCCCAACATCAAAAAGGCGGCCCCGGAGGACCGCCAGTTTCGATGGGCGAGGGTTCGCGGATCCAGCAGGGATCAGCCCTGCACCTTGTCCTTGAACAGCTTGCCGGCAGTGAAGGCAGGCACGCGCTTAGCGGCGATCTTGATCTTTTCGCCGGTCTTGGGGTTCAGACCCTGACGGGCGGAGCGATCGCGGGGCTCGAAGGAGCCGAAGCCCAGGATCGACACCTTCTTACCGTCGACCACCGAATCGATGATGGTGTCGATCAGGGCATCGACAACGGCGGCAACGTCGGTCTTGGTGAGCTCGGTGCGAGCCGCAACCACGTTGACCAAATCAGCTTTGTTCATGGGAGGGGGTACCTCGGATTGAGCGGAGGGGGCGGCGCGTCGAGACACCCGACCGCCCAGCAGTTGAGCGCGCCAATCGTATGGGCCACCGGCGCCGACTGCAACACGACTTGTGAACCACCGCAACGGTTCTGGGGGATTCCCCTCCCGAATCAGGGCATCACATCCACAAGCGCATCGAGGTCGATGGCCGCCAGAAGGGCGGCGCCGTCGGCCACCAGTGCCTCCCCGCGCAGCGCCCCCAGCCCCCCGCCGCAGGCGATCCAGGCCGGCGAACCTGGGGGCAGCCAATCCCGCAACTTCCCAATGCTGGCAAGCTGTCTGCGCCAATGGAAGCAGCGCGTGGTGCGCAGCGGCGCCAGGGCGCCAGGGGCCACCGGCATCAACAAGCGGCCGCAGAACAACAGGTCGCCCCAGGTGCCCTGGGCGTGCACCACGGCGGAGCCAGGGGTGGGACCGGGAGTCCAGAGCAGACGCAGTCCCGCCGAAAGCGTGTGTTCGGATCCGAACGGCTCCACCCCCTCCACCGTGGGCAGCAGGTAGGCCTCCTGCTCCTGCACCACCACCGGCCAGCCCGTGGCCTCCTGGATGCGCCGGCAGCGGCCGTGGCCCTCACGGCTGGTGAGCACGAGGGTGCCGTCCGCCCCCTGCTGGGCCAGAAAGTCGAGATTGGCCTGGGTCACGCCAGGGCAATCGATCAACAGCGGCCCTTCCGGCCCCTGCAGCAGCCAGCTGCTGCCCCCCTGGGTATCACGGTTGGGTGCAAACAGCCAAAGCCCAGGCTGCACCTGCCGGGGCGGCCGGCCGGCTGCCGGTTCGGGCTGCTGCAGCACAGGAACGGCTCAAACACGTGGTTTGAACACAAGCACACCACCTTTAGGTTGTGGCCTGCAGCGGCCCTGGCGCCTTGTCCGCCCCCACCCCGGCGATCCGCCTCGGCACCCCCTGGCCCCTGGGTGCCACCGTCACAGCGCGGGGGGTGAACTTCTCCGTGGTGGCGCCCCTGGCTACCCGGGTGGAATTGCTGCTGTTCACCGATGGTGAAGCCAGCGAGCCCCAATGCGTGATCGAGCTCGACGGGCAGCACCGCTCGGCCGACCACTGGCATGTGGAAGTGGAAGGGATCGGCATCGGCGCCTGTTACGGCTACCGGGTGTTCGGCCCGCTGCAGCCGGGCGGCCACGGCTTCAACCCCTCCAAGGTGCTGCTCGACCCCTGCGCTCGGGCGATCGCCGGATGGGGGAACTACCGCCGGGGCGCTGCGGTGGGTGCGGCTCCCAACACCGCCCACTGCCTCAAGGGGGTGGTCACGGAACGCGATCGCTTCAACTTTGAAGCCGCACCCCGGCCCCGCCATTCCTGGCAGCGATCGGTGATCTATGAGCTGCATCTAGGCGGCTTCACCGAGGGGGCCGGCACGCCAGTGGCGCCAGATCGGCGCGGCACCCTGCTGGGGCTGATCGACACGTTGCCCTATCTGCTCGAGCTGGGGGTGACGGCCATTGAGCTGCTACCCGTGATGGCCTTCGATCCCACAGATGCCCCCAATGGCCGGCTGAACCACTGGGGCTACAGCCCGATCAGCTGGATGGCACCCCACCCCGATTACATCGCCGGGGGCGACCCGGGCCAGGCCCGCCAACAAGTACGCGAGCTTGTGACTGCCTGCCATCAGGCCGGCATCGAAGTCATCCTCGATGTGGTGTACAACCACACCAGCGAAGGCAACCAGGAGGGCCCCACCCTCAGCTGGCGTGGCTTCTGCGACCGCCTCTACTACCACCAGAACGCCCGCGGCGACTATCTGGATGTGAGTGGCTGCGGCAACACCATCGCCGCCAACCGCCCCCTAGTGCGGCGGCTGATTTTGGAATCGCTCCGCTGCTGGGCCACGGAGCTTGGCATCGACGGCTTCCGCTTCGATCTGGGCATTGCCCTGAGCCGCGGCGAGGAGCTAATGCCCCTCGACACGCCGCCGCTGTTTGAAGACATCGAGGCCGATCCCGATCTGGCCGACATCAAATTGATCAGCGAGCCCTGGGATTGCGGCGGCCTTTATCGGCTCGATGACTTCCCCGCCCGGCGGGTGGCCACCTGGAATGGCCGTTTCCGCGATGACGTGCGCCGTTTCTGGAAGGGAGACAGCAGCACCTGCTGGCCCCTGGGCCAACGCATGAGTGGTAGCCCCGATCTATTCACCCGCACGCCAGTGCATCCCGGCCAGTGCATCACCTTCCTCACCGCCCACGACGGTTTCACCCTGTCCGATCTGGTGAGCTTCAACGGCAAACACAACCTGGCCAACGGCGAGAACGACCGCGACGGCGATAACCACAACAACAGCTGGAACCATGGCATTGAAGGTCCAAGCAGCGATCACGCCGTGGTCACCCTGCGGGCGCGCCAGTTGCGCAACATGCTCGCCACCCTGCTGCTCTCGCCAGGCGTGCCGATGCTGCTGATGGGCGATGAGGTACGCCGCAGCCAGGGGGGCAACAACAACACCTGGTGCCAGAACAATCCCCTCGGCTGGATGCACTGGCTGCCCGACGAAGCCGATCAGACCGTGCGCACCTTTCTGCGCCGCTTGCTGACGCTGCGCCGCCACCTAGCGCCCCTGCTCAATCCGGAGATCACCACCCTCGAGCGCCATTGGCACGGGGTGGAATGCAACAAGCCCGACTGGGCCAGCTGGTCGCACACCCTGGCCTGGAGCCTGCATGAACCCCAAGGCCATCCATTGCTTTGGTGCGGGCTGAATGCCTACGCCAAGGCCATCCATTTCGAATTGCCAGCCAATTCGGATGGATGGATGCGCGTGATCGATACCGGTCTGCCAGCCGGCGATGACCTACCCGCCGCACCCTCACCTTGGCGGCCGGAAGGCATTCCTCTGGAGAGTCGCAGCCTGGTGCTTCTCGCCAGCAGCAAGCTGACAGGCCAACTCCATCTCGATTGATCCATCTGGATCGATCAGGCTGATAGCTAGCTCAGCTGGATCTATCGACCCGTGAACGCGTGGACAGGTGCACCTTGAGCGTTATTGTTCAAGAGCATTTCTTCCTCACCATGCTCACCGGCGCCGAACTACTGGCCAAAGTCAAGGAACTTGGCGATGCCTCCAAGTCAGAGCTGGTTCGCGAGTGCGGCTACGTCAGCAGTAAGAAAGACGGCAGCGAGCGTCTGAACTTCACCGCGTTTTACGAGGCCCTGCTGGAAGCCAAGGGCGTCACCCTGGGTGAGAGCGGCATGGGCAAAGGGCCCGGCGGCCGCAAGCTGAGCTTCGTGGCCACGGTGCAGGGCAACGGCAACCTGCTGGTGGGCAAGGCTTACACCGCCCAGCTGGGTCTCGAGCCCGGCGACGAATTCGAAATCAAGCTGGGCAAGAAGCAGATCCGGCTGGTGCCCGTGGGCGGCGCCGACGAGGAGGAGTGATCGCTCTCCGCTGAATTCTGAGCTCCACCACCGGATCTCTCAGCCACGGGAGGCATGTCCCAATCGATGGACATGCCTCCTTTTTTGAGGCTGGGATTAAGAAGCGGGCGGCGGGAATCGAACCCGCATCATCAGCTTGGAAGGCTGAGGTTTTACCACTAAACTACGCCCGCAGCAGTACACCAGTACTCCGCCAAGACTTTGTTCCGAAAGTTCGGAATCGCCTGGGGTGATGCCTTGCCGACCAGGCCCTTTCCGACCTGGAGTTGCAGCATTATGGCCTGCGTTCGCGCGCGTCTCCCGTGACGAGTGAGGTCCGAGACGCCGCCGATCTGCGCGGCGGTGCCCGGCAACGCCTGCTCTGGTCGTATGGCCTCGGCGATGTGGGCACCGGCATGGGTGCCGCCCTCATCGGTTTCTATCTGCTCCGCTTCTATGTGGCGGCCGGGCTGCCCCCCTGGCTGGCGGGTCTGGCCTACGGCATCGGCCGGCTGTGGGATGCGATCAACGATCCGGTGGTGGGCTGGCTGAGCGACAAGACCCATCAGCACCCCTGGGGCCCGCGCTTGCCCTGGATCCTCTGGAGCGCCCTGCCGCTGGGCATCGCCATGGCCGCGATGTGGTGGCTGCCCCCATGGGACAACGTGACGATCAAGTTCACGATCTTCATGCTGATCTCGGTGGTGGCAAACAGCCTCTACACCTGCGTGAACCTGCCGTACACAGCCTTGGCGGCGGAGCTCACCACCGACACCTCGCTCCGTACACGCCTCAATACATCGCGCTTCACCGGCTCGATCCTCGCCACCATCACGGCCGCCCTGCTGGCCGGAGTGCTGGTTGGGAATCTCGGCGATCCGCGCAGCTATCTGCCGGTGGGGATGGTGTCGGGCCTGATCATCACCATCTCCTGCCTGCTCTGCGGCTGGGGCCTGATGCCCAGTGCGCTCCACTGCCAGCGGCCTCAGAGCCGCAGCGGCACTACCCGCCGCCTGCTCCGGCGAGTGGCTCGCAACGGCCGTTTTGTGATGGTGCTCGGTCTCTATCTGCTGCTGTGGTGCGCCCTGCAGTTGATGCAGGCCGTGTCGCTGTTCTTCCTGCCGGTGGTGCTCCAGGTGCCGGAAGGGCTCAGCAAGTTGATCCTGCTGCCATTCCTGGTGAGTTCCCTGGGCGGGCTATGGCTGTGGAACTGGGTGTCGCATCAACAGGGCCGGCTCGCAGCCCTGCGCTATGGCGGTGGCCTTTGGGTTCTGGCCTGTCTGTTGGTGATGGTGCTCCAGCCGCTCGACCCGAGCGCCGCCACCTACGCCATCCCCGGCAATGGGGTGAAACTGCTGGCCCTGCTGGGCACGATCGTGGTTGCCGGAGCAGGGGCTTCCACCGCCTATCTGATTCCCTGGTCACTGCTGCCGGATGCGATCGATGCCGATCCGGAAAAGCCCGCAGGCCAATACAGCGCCTGGATGGTGCTGGCCCAGAAGGTATGCATCAGCGTGGTGATCGCCCTGCTGGGGGCCCTGCTCACCGCCAGCGGTTACAGCGAGGCGCTGGCCAACAGCGCCCAGCCCGCCAGCGCAGTGGCCACCATCCGCCTGTGCATGGGCCTGATCCCTGCCGTGCTGGTGGTTCTGGGCTTGCTGGTGATGCGACGCTGGCCCGAGAAAGGCCTGCACCTCAGGCGGTCCCGGCCATGACCCGCTCCTCCGCCATCCCCGTCTTGCCCCGCTGGCTCTCGCGGCTACTGAGCAGCCTGCTGATCGGCGGCCAGGCGGTGAGTGCCATGGCCCGGGGCCGCATCAACGTCAACGACCTGATGCAGGAGCTGATGGAGGCCGGCCCAGCCAGCTTCCTGATCGTGGTGATCACGGCCCTGGCGGCGGGCACCGTGTTCAACATCCAGGTGGTGGCGGAGCTCTCCAAACAGGGCGCCAGCGCTGCGGTGGGGGGCCTGCTCTCCCTGGGCCTGGCCCGGGAGATCGCCCCCTTGCTCACCGCCACCCTGCTCACCGGCAAGGTGGCGACCGCCTACGCAGCCCAGCTCGGAACCATGAAGGTGACCGAGCAGATCGACGCCATCACCATGCTCCGCACCGATCCGGTGGAGTACCTGGTGGTGCCACGGGTGCTGGCCATGGTGATCATGGCTCCGGTGCAGTGCCTGCTCTTTTTCTGGGTAGGGATCTGGTCGGGACAGGTGAGCAGCACCTGGCTTTACAACATTCCGCCCTCGGTGTTCTGGAACTCGGTGCGCACCTGGATGAACACCGACGACCTGCCCTCAATGCTGCTCAAGGCAGTGGTGTTCGGGCTGCAGATTGCCGTGCTTTCCTGCGGCTGGGGCCTCACCACCCGGGGCGGCCCGAAGGAGGTGGGCACCAGCACCACCGGTGCGGTGGTGATGATCCTGGTGACGGTGGCCCTGATGGACGCCCTGCTCACCAAGCTGCTGTTCGGCTGATTCCGCTGATGGACGCGCTGCCAACCACCAACACGCCAACCCCCACGGCGCCCGGCACCGGCATGGTGCTGGCCCCCAGTGTGGGCGTGCCGCTGGGGATTGTTGCCCTCGGGGGTGCCTGCCTGGGGCTCTGGCCGCTGTGGAACGGGGCCCCCTGGCTGGCCGGGATCGTGGCCGTGTTCGGGCTGTTCCTGCTGCTGCAGACCGCTCTGCTGCGGCTCGAATTCAACGGCGAGAGCCTGCTGGTGTGGCGCCAGGACACCCTGCTCAAGCGCTTCCCCTACGCCGAATGGCTCGGTTGGCGTCTGTTCTGGCCGGCAGTGCCGGTGCTGTTCTATTTCCGTGAGCAGCGCAGCATCCATCTGCTGCCGGTGCTGTTTGATGCCGCCGCGCTGCAACGGCAGCTGAACCAGCATCTGGGCCACCTGGCCCCCGATGCCGCCCACAACGGCTGATGCCATGACGGACATCCCACCCGAGCAGACCACCCCAGATCAGGCCAACCCCACCTCCCAGCCCCCAGGGCAGGAGGCCCTGATCGCGCTGGCCCTCAGCGAGTTGCAGCAGCGGCGTGAGCAGCTCCAGGGCGAGATCCGGGCGCTGGAGGCCCGCCGCCAGCAGGTTGAGCAGCAGATCGCCTCGAGCTTTGCCGGCCAATCGGATCTGGTGGCGCGGCGGATCAAGGGCTTTCAGGACTACATGGTGGGCGCCCTCCAGGATCTGGCGGTGAGTGCCCAGCAGGTGGATCTGGTGCCCCAGACCGTGGTGGTGCAGCCCTCGCCCCTCGATGCGGCCCAGGCGAGCCCAGCCCCGGCTGATGCCCAGGCTCCCGTGGCTGCCGCCGGCCTGTTTGCTGCCGATGAGGCCCTGATCCGCAAGCGGCTGGCGAGCTTCCAGGGCCAGCCCGACTTCTACGCCGATCCGTGGAAGCTGCGCCGCACCCTGGAGGCCGCCGGGGCTGCGTCTCTCGAAGACTGGTTCCTCAGCCAGGGAGGCCGGGGCGCCCAGCCCAGCAGCGGCAGCCGCAACCGCAACGCCCTGGTGACCGCCGCGGCTATCGCCATCCTTGGCGAGCTCTACGGCGACCGCTTCCAGACCCTGGTGCTGGCTGGAGAGCCGGAGCGGCTGGGAGAATGGCGCCGCGGCCTGCAGGACTGCCTGGGCCTGGGCCGCGAGGATTTCGGCCCCAGCAGCGGCATCGTGCTGTTCGAGCGGCCCGATGCCCTCATCGAGCGCGCCGACCGACTGGAAGAACGCGGCGAACTTCCCTTCATCGTGGTAGATGCCGCCGAACAGGTGGTGGATGTGCCGATCCTCCAGTTCCCCTTATGGATGGCCTTTGCGGCAACGCCCGGGGAGCTCGCCATCGAAACCGACGCCTACTGATCCGCCCGCACCCATGACCCTGATCCCCGGACTGCTCACCCTGCTGGCGGGCTACCTGCTCGGCTCGATCCCCAGCGGCTACCTGGTGGGCCGCTGGCTGATGGGCATCGACATCCGCCGTGAGGGCTCCGGCTCCACCGGTGCCACCAACGTGCTGCGGGTGGTGGGCAAGGGCCCGGCACTGGTGGTGTTCGTGGTGGATGTGGGCAAGGGCGCCCTGGCGGTGCTGCTGGCCAAGGCCGTGCTCGAACCGCTGGGAGTACCCCTCAGTGGGGATGGGGCATCGGCGGCCGTGGATTCCTGGGTTGTGGCTGCGGGCTTAGCGGCCCTGGCCGGCCACATCTGGCCTGCCTGGCTGGGCTGGAAGGGCGGCAAAGCCGTGGCCACAGGTCTGGGCATGCTTCTGGGCCTGGCCTGGCCTGTGGGGCTGGCCTGCTTCGGGATCTTTCTCACCGTGCTGAGCGCCAGCCGGATCGTGTCGCTCTCCAGCGTGGTGGCGGCCATCTCCCTACCGCTGCTGATGCTGGGCTGGTTTCCGGGCCAGGGCTTCGGGATCCGCTGGCCCTATCTGGTGCTGGCCGTGATCACCACCGTGCTGGTGGTGTGGCGCCACCGCAGCAACCTGCAGCGCCTGGTGGCCGGCACCGAGCCGAAGCTGGGCCAGAAGAAAGCCTGACTGCTGACCCAGCCTTCAGGCCAGTTGGCGGCTGCGCTCCGCTGCGGCCACCACGGCCTCGATCACGCCGGAACGGACGCCGGCCCGCTCCAGTTCGCGCAAGCCGGCAATGGTGGTGCCCGCCGGGCTACTCACCATGTCCTTAAGGGCGCCGGGATGGAGCTCCTGTTCGTGGAGGAGCGCCGCCGTACCCGCGAGGGTGCGATGGGCAAGGTGATGGGCGAGCTGGCGGGGGAGGCCCGAGGCCACCGCCCCATCGGCCATGGCCTCCGCCACCAGGGCCACAAAGGCCGGACCGGAGGAGGTGAGGGCCAGAAAGGCATCGAGCTGGCCTTCGGGCAGCTCCTGCACCTCACCCACTAGGGCGAAGAGCTGCATCACCTGGGTGCGCTGCTCAGGGGAGACGTCGTGGGCAAAGGCCAGCCCCGTGAGGCCGGCGCGCACCAGGGCAGGAGTGTTGGGCACGGCACGCACACACTGCCAGCCAGGGAACAGGGCCTGCAACCGCTTCAGGGTGACACCGGCCAGCACGGAGATCAGCAGCCCGGGCTTGGCATCGGCAACACGGGCCGCAGCGGCACCCTCGAGCTGCTGGGGCTTCACCGCCAGGAGCACCATCGGCGCCCGCCAGGCCTGATCCGGCGTGGTGGACACCGCAATGTCATGGGCATGGGACAGCCGCTCGGCCGAGGCTGGGCTGGCCACGGCCGCCTGCACAGCGGCGTGCTCCACCAGGCCGGCTTCGAGCAGCGGCAACAGCAAGGCCTGGGCCATCCGGCC
>CAIOXF010000341.1 GCA_903862155.1 uncultured cyanobacterium
GCAGCAGGAGCTTGAAGCGATGTGGGCCAGCAAGCTCGGGCTAACCAGCTACGACCCTGCTCTGGTGAACGAACTGCTGGAGCTGATGGTGAGCTCGCGGCTCGACTACACGATCTTCTTCCGCCGGCTCTCGGAGATCCCGGAAGACCTCTCAACCCTGCAAGAGAGCTTCTACCTGCCCAGTTCGGAGGAGCTCGATGCGCGCTGGATGCAGTGGCTGCAACGCTGGCGCGATGGCATCGCGGCAAGCGGCGACATCCACGCCGCATCTGCCGCGATGAAACGCGTAAACCCGAGCGTTTCCTGGCGCGAGTGGCTGGTGGCACCGGCCTATCAACAGGCAGAGCAGGGCGACATCAGCCTGATCCGGGAACTGCAGGTGGTGTTCAGCCATCCCTACGACGCGCTGTCAGCGGAGCTGGCCGCCAAGTACGACCAGCTGAAGCCACGGGAGTTCTTCAACGCCGGTGGCGTGTCGCACTACAGCTGTTCGTCTTGATTTGGTTGGTTTCTTGTGTTTCTTGGCGAGCCGAGGTGTGCTTCGCTTTGGCTGATTGAGGATCACCTGGCCCCCTGCTTAGGATCGCAGCGCTTCCCGATGAGCATCTAGAAAGATGTTCTGTTCGCGGCTGAACGGCCGAATCAGATTGGCTCCTGTAATGCCCCAGCACCGCAGGGCTTCCTGAGCAGCTTCATGTTCACAGAGTAGTTGCCCGTTGCTGTCAAAGCTGATCCAGTGGCGGTCAAATAGCTTGTCGACATGTGGGGAGAGTAGGAGGCCGTTGGCGCCACTGAGTCGTTCGCGGTTGTCGCATGTGCGCCAGGGCTTGATGTGGCTGGCTATCAGAAACTCTTTTCTGGCCAGGCCCGTTACCCTGCAGGCTGGCTCCAATTCGGCTACCCGTTGGCGAAATAAGCCTTGTCCGAGTCGTGCGCGTGTGAGTGCGTCACGTTCTGTGCTGCTGGGTACTTGCTCCAGTTTTTGCATGTCTTCCAGTAGCGAAGCGGTGTAGTCTCCCTCCTCTGCCAGTACAACGAGATGGACCCGTGCGGCCGGGTCTGCATGTTCTTCGATCAGGCGGAGCAGTAGTAGCCCCAAGGCCTCGCTGAGGCTTGCGAGGTAAATACCCTGATTGCCTCGGCCTGAGGTTGTGCTGATCGGACTGTGGCGCTCGGGTAGTAGGGGTTGAAGAAGTTCAAAGAAGCTCTGTGGAATGAGCGCATTCATTAATGGCTGCCAGTTGACACGGACCAGCCATCCCTCTGGGCTCCAGTGGTTTCCTGTCGATCCAAACTCTGGGGGCTTGAGCGCTGTGCTGGCTGCTGTTTCCACCCAGCCGATCTGGTTGATGCGGCCATGTGCATAGCTGAAGACGATATCTCCTCTGTTGCAGCGGGCTAGGTTGTCGTAGCTCACGTTTCGGGCGCCGTTCGCGTTGGCCTTTGGCGACCAGATGTAGCCGCCTTCGGTCTCCTGGCGGTAGGTCTGCTTGTGGTTAACCCACCAGTAGGCCACAGCTTGCTTGGGTGCTGAAGCTGTTGTAGCTCCGGTTTCGCCATCCTGCTTTCAGTAGGCCTGATGTTCCGGAATCACTCCGCGCACCCCACCTTTCGGCTGCTCACAATCTCCCTCCCGCCGCGGGATCAGATGCCAGTGCGCATGAAACACGGTCTGTCCAGCGGCTTCTCCTGAGTTCAGGCCCACGTTCCAGCCGCTGATCGACTTGTCTGCTTTGCCAAGCTCTTCCTTGCGCTTCTTTAGGAGTGCCACTACCGCGTTCCATTCCGGTTGGTGCAGTTCGAGTCCATCGGCTACGTGCCGCCGGGGGATCACAAGGCTGTGCCCTTCGGTCACGGGATAGGCATCGGCAATGCAGATTGCCAGTTCGTTTTCCAACAGCACCCGGCTGCTGCGTTCCAGCTCGCAGAACACACACCCGGCCTCGCGATGCTTGTAGCTCGCCAGTATGGGTCTGAAGTCGGTGTCGTCGGTGTCGCGCTTGCCCGCGTTGCAGCGGAAGCAGAGCGCCTGATAGTTGCTGATCTCATCTGGTCCGTCTTGGCTCTTCGGGATGATGTGATCTACCTCTAGAGCTCTCTGATACTCGTGCGCCCCGCAGCATTCGCATCGACCCTTGGCTCGTGTGAGCACTTGGTATCGGATGGATCCGCTGATGGCTGTGCGGTTGCGGGAGCGGTGAGCGAATACCTCATCCCCTCGCTGGCTTTGGAAGGTGTCCAGCCTTTCTCGGCATAGCTTGAGGAGCTCATCGCGTTCCGCGTCGCTCAGTTCTTCCGCGCCGATCAGCGTGTAGGAGCCATTGCCATAGGTGGTCACGCCATTTCCAGTGAGCACGCGCCCCACCATGCGTTTCACGCGTTCGGTGTAGTAGTCGATCTGACTTGTGTCTTCCCCAAGGATTCGCCGGGCGATGTCGCGTGCTGGTGCTGGACTGCGTCGCCCTAGTAGTTCCATCAGCATCAGTGGCTGATAAATGTGGCTCATCCGCATGCGCCTGCGGATGTACTCCTGTAGGCGCAGATAGGTGGGCGAAGCGCTCTGGGGCATCAGCCGCTGCTGGCTGCTGCTCCAATGGTGCCAATCCTTTCGGTTTTTTCATGACGCGCGTCACCATCGAATGGCAAGACCAGTTCGGTCGTTGGCAGCGCTTTCAGGACAAGCACAACCAGGCCGACGCGTTCCGCACCGCCCAGGCTCGCGCCCGCAGCACCGGAAAGCGCCATCGCCTGGTGGATGAACGGGGCCAGCTGCTGGATTTGCTGGAGCCCTAGTTCGGGGAAGGAGCTCCTTCAGAGCTTCCACCCGCTCCATGCACTTCACCCCTTTGGGATTACCCCGATTCAGTGGACAGGTGTCAGGGCTCCACGGGTGTGAGTGTACGGGTATTGATGAACTGCTGTTCGTAGTCGATCGGGCTGAGGTAGCCAATCGTTGAGTGACGACGCTCGCGGTTGTAGTAACCGTCGATCCAGAAGGCCAAGTGCCTGATCAACTGCTGGGGGCTGTTCAGGATCTCGGCATCGTCATCGAGGCCCAGTTCGTGTTTGAGGGTGGAGAAGAAGCTTTCCACCACGGCGTTGTCCCAGCAGCAGCCCTTGGCCGACATGCTGCAGCTGATCTTGCGGCCTTCCAGCAGCTGCCGGTACGCCGTTGCCCGGTACTGGCTCCCTTGGTCCGTGTGGATCAGGAGTTGATCGGGTTCGATGCAGCGGTGCCCCAAAGCCCGGTTGAGGGCTTCCAGCACCAACGTGGCCTCCATGGTGGCGCCCATGGCCCAGCCGACCACGCGGCGGCTGTACAGGTCGATCCAGACGGCCAAATACCGCCAACCGGCTGTGGTGCGGATGTAGGTGATGTCACCGGCCCAGCAGCGATTGGGAGCTGCTGGGCTGAACTCCTGCTGCAGCAGGTTCTCTGCTACACCACTGGCCCGGTTGCCTGGGTTCCGGCAAGGCCTGAACCCGCGTCTGGTCTTGGCCTTGAGCGCTGAACAGCGCATGAGACGGGCAATGCGGTGGCGGCCCACCTTGAGGCCAGCGGCCCTGAGCTCCTGATGAACGCGTGGGGCGCCGTAGAAGCCGCGGTGCCGATCAAACACCGTCTGCACCTGGGCCGTGATGGCTGCGTTCTCCTGAGCTCGTGGGCCCGGGTTCTGCTGCCGTTGCCGCCAGGCGTAGAAGCCGCTGCGGGCCACGCCCAGCTGCCCGCAGAGCCAGGCCGTGGAGAAGCGGTCTGAGAGAGCCTCGATCAGGCGAAACCTCTCGGCGGCAGCTGCTCCTTGGCAAAGTGCGCTGCCGCCAGCCTGAAAAAATCCTTCTCCCTCCTGAGCTCGCGGTTTTCCTTGCGCAGCCGGGCCAGTTCAGCCCTCTCCTCGCTGGTGAGCTGACCCTGTTCAGGAGGGCCAAAGTCGCCGCGATCGATGCGGGCCTGACGGACCCACTTGGCCAGGCTGCTGTTGGGCAGTCCCAGCCGCTGAGCTACAGCGGTGCAGCTGAGCCCCTCACTGAGGCAGAGCTCTACGGCCTCCTGCCTTTGCTGCGCCGTGAACCGGCGCCTGGTCTTGGTCGGGTTGGTCATCGATGGACAGTCTGAGGGTCATGGCGTGACTCCTATCGACCTGTCCACGAAAGCAGGGCAACCCCACTTCTGTGCCATAACCGATCTGGCTCGTTCGCTCGCCCAGGCCCTTGGAGTGGCGGAGGGCTTTGTAGCGCAGTCAGGCCATCGCTGGTGTGGCTGGGACAGAAGGTGGAACTTGTAATGAGACAACCTTCACCTTCAGATGCAGTTCCCGCTCCAATCGGACAGTCCAGTCGCGGTACCTACGCTGCAACCAGTGAAGGCCGACCAGCTCGTGCGCACGTACTCCGCTGTAATCGAACGCTGCACGGAGACAGGGCTGCTGGTTGGCCATGTGCCTGGCTTCCCGGGCGCCCACAGCCAGGGGGCGACGCTGGACGAGCTCCAGGCCAATCTCCAGGAAGTGATCGCCATGCTGTTGGAAGACGGCGAGCCGAGCTTGGAGAGCGACTTTGTCGGCCTGCAGCAGATCGTGGTCACGGGTTGAACGTGGGCTCCACACCTGTTCTCAAGCCCTCGGAGGTGGTCGATATCTTGCGAAAAATGGGTTTTGAGCTGGTCCGTCAACGCGGATCGCATCTGCAGTTCCGCGATGCACGTGGACGCGGTACCACCGTTCCAGCTCATCAGGGCCGTGACATCGCGCCACCGCTGCTTCGTCAGATCGCCAAAGACATCGGCCTGAGCGTTGAAGAGTTCCTCAGCTACCGCTGAACCTGGCTGCTGCGCCAGCCCCGCGCTTGAGCACGCCAGGCTGAACTCATGACCAACGCCCCTGGGCAGCACCGCGAAGAGCTGCTGCATCTGCTGTGGCTGGAACCCCGCGGCGCGGCCAACCTCCAGGGAGCCCGGATTCGCGAGCTGATCCGCTCGCTGGAGCAATCGCAACCGGCAGATCTCGCCACGCCTGAGGCACTGGCGGCGCTGGAAGGGGTGTGGGAGCTGCGCTGGAGCAGCAGCCGGCAGCCCTATCTCGCGGTGGCGCCTTGGCTGGAAAACCTGCAGTGCCTGGCCCCATCCCAGGGGCGGGGGATGAACCTGTTGCGCCCGAGCGGGCCCTTTGGAGCTCTGGCCGGCATCGCCGTGGAGGCGTCGATTGCAGTGGTGGCGGCGGAGCAGTCCCCCACTCAGCGGGTGCAGGTGCGCTTTCGCCGCGGCGGTTGGCTGGGGCCATCCCTGGGGGCTGGCCGTCTGCAGTGGCTGCGCAGCGTGGATCAGAGCTTCCCCGCCTGGCTCGATATCACCGTGCTCGATGCCGACCTGCGCATCTGCCGCGGCAACGCCGGCACGCTCTTCGCGCTCACGCGGCGACCCGATCTCAACCTGGTTGATCTGCTTATTCACCCCCGCCCTTGAGGGCTGTTCAGGTGCGAGGGAGGCGGCGTGAGGCGGCGGCCTCGGTCTAGACTTGATATCGATCACCCTTGAGGTGCTGCCATGCGAGCAAAGCTGTTTCGCAACGGCCGCAGCCAGGCGGTGCGGCTGCCGGCCGAATTCCGCTTCGAGGGAACGGAGGTAGAAGTGCATCGCGATCCCGAGAGTGGCGCCGTGGTGCTAACCCCGGTGCGCCCCTCGGCCAGCGCGTTGCTCGAGCTCAGGGATTCGCTTCTGCAGGAGCTTGGCTTCCAAAGCGAGCTCGATGCGTTGTTCGAGGGATTGCACGACGCCAGGCCCGCTGAACCGGTGGAGTTCCCCTGATGGCTGCGGGCAAGGGGAGGTTGATGCTGGACACCAACGCCGTGAGCGCCTTTCTCAAACGGCTTTCGCCACGCCTAGACGGCTGGGTGCGTGAGCAACGTTGTTGTCTGTCGGCGATCGTGGTGGCCGAGATCCGCTACGGGCTTGAGAAGCGGCCGGCGGCAATGCAGTTGCACGCCCTGGTGGAGGCCGCCCTCGAGACCCTAGAGATCCTGCCCTGGACGGAAGACTGCGCCAGGATCTACGGCAGGCTCCGCGCTGATCTCGAACGTGATGGCAAGTCTTTGGCGGCGATGGATCTCCTGATCGCCAGCCATGCCCTGAGCGAAGGCTGCACCCTGGTGACGGCGGATCAGGCCTTCGCCAACGTGGCCAACCTGCCGCTGGAGTTCTGGTGATGGCTTCCATCACCCAGGGTGTGCGGGTGTGCTCTTCGCGCTCACGCGGCGGCCCGAGCTCAACCTGGCTGATCTGCTGCTGCCTCCGCAGAGCTGAGCGAGGCAAACACCTGCTCAATTGAATTCAGGTCGAGGGCCGTGTTGGTGAGCACGGTTGCTTCGAAATCTTCCTGGAAGTCGCAGAGGCTCTGGCGGATCTGCTCTGCTGGTCCCTCACCGGGCATCGGTGCTGTGGATCGGCCTTGCTCATCGCGGGAGAAGATCCGCCAGAACGCCAGCACCGACTGCTGCCCGGGCGTGAGTGGAAGCGAACCCAGCTTCCACGGGTGCGCGGCAGCCCTCACCTTCACCTGTTGCCAGCTGGGGGACCCATCGAAGGCCGCATCCACCTCGGACAACGCCAAGAGAAAGTCTGCTTCTGTCATGGGTGATCGCATCGAGTCACAGCCTGGCTGGGGCCGTGGCCGTGGGGAATGTCCTGACACAATCCAGGCCCGCCCTCAACCCAGGAAGCGATATGGCAGTGCTCGGCAGACAGGCGATCCTGGAATCGATCGAGCAGGGCGCCATCACGATCACGCCCTTCAATCCCGAGTTGGTGGGCCCTGCGTCGGTGGATCTCACCCTGGCGCCCA
>CAIOXF010000342.1 GCA_903862155.1 uncultured cyanobacterium
ACGCCAAAGGCCAGCCGGCCCAGCCTTTGCACCGGTGGGCCTAGCCTGCGCTCACCGAAGCTGCCTGCGATGGCTGAAATGCCCACCGCCGCTCCCGCTGCCTCTGCACAGCCAGCTGCACCTGCCCCGCTGAAGAAGGGCAGCCTTGTGCGGGTGAACCGGCAGGCCTACGCCAGCAGCCTGGAGGCAGCCGCCAGCGATGCCGACGCGCCCGACTACATCTTTGAGGGCCCCGGCGAAATCCTGGCCGTGAAAGGCGACTACGCCCAACTGCGCTGGCGCCGGCCGGTGCCGGATGTGTGGCTGCGGCTGGATCAACTGGAAGGCTTCCCCGCCTGATCCAAGGCCCCGCAGCGCTTAGATCTCCAGCCGGCGGCGCTCCTCATGCAAGAGGGTGCGCCGCTTTTTTGCTTCCCGCAGCATCTCGCGGCCATCCCGCAGATAGGAATCCACGTAGCCCATCGTGTAGCGCTCCAGTTCGGTAAGCGCGTCCTGCACCTGGCTCAAGCAGTGGTATAGGCTGAGGCCAAACCCCTGGGCTAAGGCCGGAATCGCCATCGACCGATAGAGGCTCTCCACCTTTTCGAGCTTCGCCTGGCTTTGCTCCAGGAAGCTGCAGAACGCCTCCATCAGCGTGTCGTCGTAGGGATCGGCCGACAGGGCCCGGAGCTGGGCAGGGAAGGGGTTGATCACCTGGCCCAGCAACCGATCAATCGGGGCGTACACCTGCTGCAGCCAAGTCACCAGCTGTTCATCACGCTCGGCGCTGCGGCGGGTCGCCGCCCGGGCTGATGCCGCCTCGGCCGCGGAAGGGGCGCTGCCCTGGCGTGCTGCGGCGGCCGGTGCTGTGCGGCTGTCGTAGGCGCGGCGGCGCTCCCCATCGCCCAGCACCTCCCAGGCGGCATTGAGGGCCACGATCTGCACCTCATCGCCACCGGCATCGGGGTGGTGCTGCTTCACCAGCGCCCGGTAAGCCGCCTTGATCTCCGCTGCCGTGGCCTGCCTGGAAACACCCAGCACGGCATAGGGATCCTGACTGGGAGCGAAGCGGGGCAAGGGGCTGGGGCACTGGCGATTTGGATCGGTCCATCTTCGTTGGCGACATGCCACCGACCAAGGCCACAACAAAAAAACCCGGCTGGAGAACCAGCCGGGCAGTTGAGGAACGGTGTGAGAAGAGGAGGAGGAAAGGACTCGGTGTGTGAGGAAATGAGCCCTTGTTTGATCCTTTGGATCTGATCCGAAGATCAGAACTTGAAGGTGGTCTTGATCAGGCCGCCGAAGTTGTTGACAGTAGCTGCACCACCAGTGGCGAAGTTGGTCTTACCCACTTGGCCAGCGGTCTGGCTGAGGTAATAGATGGCGGGAGTCACGCTGATGTTGTCGGTGACCTGGAACTTGTACCAGAGTTCGTAGGCGAGGGTGTCCTGGCCGTTGTCGAGCCAGATGCCGCCGGTGCAGACGGTCTGGGCGCACTTGCCGCGGGTGGCGGAGCCGGCGCTGCCCAGAGCCATGCCGAGGGCGTTGCCCTGCATGAAGGCGTCAGCCCACTGCAGGCCGA
>CAIOXF010000343.1 GCA_903862155.1 uncultured cyanobacterium
ATCGATTCAATCGTGCGGGAACGCTGGTCGCCCCGCAGCTTGGGAATGATGCAGAAGGCGCAGCGGTAGTCGCAGCCCTCGGCCACCTTCAGATAGGCCACTGCTTCGCTGGTGGTGCGATAGCGCGGCAGGTGTTCATCACCCACGAAGGTGGGGTTGGCGCTCACCTGGTTCACCCGCTCGCCGGCTTCCACCCGCTCCAGCACGCTCACGATGTGCTGGTAGTCGCCGGTGCCCACGATCGCCTTGGCCTCGGGGAGGCTTTCCAGCAGTTCTTCCTGGAAGTGCTGGGCCAGGCAGCCCGCAATGATCAGCTCCTTGCCCTGCTCCGCCAGTTCCACCAGGGTGCGCACCGATTCCTCCCGGGCGTCCTGGATGAAGCTGCAGGTGTTCACCACCACCACGTTGGCGTCGGTTTCATCGGCGCTCACCCCGTAGCCCGCCTCGGCCAGCAGTCCGAGCATGTGCTCGGTATCCACCCGGTTCTTCTCGCAACCCAGGTGGGCGAAGGCCACCGTGGGTTTCGCGGCTGGCTGGCTCTGCATCGTTTGTAGGAGTAGGTCTGTGCTCGTGCTCATGGTTCCCACCCTATGGGCCAGGGCTGGGAGGGGCTGCGAGAATTGCCCGATCGCCGGATTCCGCCTTGACATCCAGCCGTCTCAGTGATCGCCTGAGCTCCAGCCGTCGCCGCAGCGATCCCGGCCGCCGCTGGGTGCGGGTGGTGATGGCCGTGCTCGCCACCATCGGCGTGATCGACACCGGTTCGATCACCCTGAAGAAGTGGGGCATCCTTGGATCGCTGAGCTGCAGTAGCGAAGGTTTCTTCGGCTGCAACGGCTGCGAGAAGGTGCTCTCCAGCGCCTGGGGAAGCCTGTTTGGTCAGCCCCTATCGCTGTTTGGCTTTCTGGCCTACGGCGCCGTGTTGCTCATGGCGGTGGTGCCGCTGGTGCTGCAGGGCGAAGCGCGGGTGACCCTCGGGCAGCGCAGCTGGTGGGGCTTGTTTTTGGCGAGCACTGGCATGGCCGTGTTCAGCGCTGTGCTGATCGGCGTGATGGTGCTCGGCATCCGCGACTGCTGTCCGTTTTGCATCCTTTCGGCCCTGCTCAGCCTGAGCCTGTTCGTGCTCAGCCTCATCGGCGGAGACTGGGAAGACCGGGGTCAGGTGGTGTTCCGGGGTGTGATCGTGGCCCTGATCGTGGGTCTGGTGAGCCTGGGCTGGGCTGCGGCCGTGAACCAGCCTGCGTCCGACATGGGCCGTGGTGTTCCCCCGGCGGTTACCAGCGCCAGCACCCCCCAAACCATTGCCTTGGCGGAGCACCTCACCAGCACCGGTGCGGTGATGTATTCGGCCTATTGGTGCCCCCATTGCCACGAACAGAAGGAGCTGTTCGGCAAGGACGCCACCGCCAAGCTCAAGGTGGTGGAGTGCGCTCCTGACGGGCGCAACAGCCAGAAGGCCCTCTGCGACAGCAAGAAGATCGAAGGTTTCCCCACCTGGGAGATCAACGGCAAGCTCGACTCCGGTGTGAAGCCCCTGGCCAAGCTCGCCGAGCTCAGCGGCTTCAAGGGCTGACTCAGCCGTTGAGTGCCATGGCGTTGCCCATCTCTGGGCCTACCGGAGTGGTGGCCATGCCATGGCCGCGGTGCTGGAGGCTGTGGCATTGCCAGAACGGCTGGCTGGCTGGGGCATCCGTGCGGAAATGACCGCCCCGGCTCTCCTCCCGGAACAGAGCTGCGCTGATTAACAGCTCGGCCAGTAGGAGCCGGTGGTGGAGTTCCTGCATGAGGCGCAGGCTGGGTTCTTCTTCCCTGGGCACCGCCAGGCTCTGGCCTGGCTCCAGCTGCTGCACCTGGCGCCAGCCGGTATGCCTTTCCAGGTGATGGCGATCGCGGCGCACGATCGGCAATGCCGCCGCGAGGGCATGGCCGCTGCGTTCCACCCCCGCCACGCTCCAGCACAGATGCCGCAGGCTGCTGATGCGATCCAGCAGCTCCTGCTCCTCAGGTAGGGGTTCCAGCTCTGCCGGTTGCCCCGCTGCTGTTGCGTGTGATCCGGGCTGGGGAGGCTCTCCCGGGCAGAGCTGGCCCAGCTGCCGGGCAAACACCAGGCATTCCATCAGCGAATTGCTCGCCAGTCGGTTGGCCCCATGCACCCCCGTGCAGGCCACCTCTCCCACCGCATAGAGCCCAGGCAGATCGGTGGCGGCCTGCAGATCGGTGCTCACGCCGCCCATCCAGTAGTGCGCTGCCGGTGCCACGGGAATCGGGGCTGTCAGCGGTTCAAGCCCCAGCTCGCGGCAGCGGCCCAGGATCGTGGGGAACTGGCGCTGCAGCCGTGCCTGGCCCACTGGGCGCAGGTCGAGCCATAGGTGTTCCACCCCCTGCTCACGGATGCAGCGGGCCAGGGTGCGGCTCACCTGATCCCGGGGGGCCAGGTCGCCGCCTGGAAGATTCGCCACAGGGCTCTGGCCGGCCCCATCGATCAGCCGGGCCCCTTCGCCGCGCACGGCTTCGGAGATCAGGAAGTGCGGTGCCCCCGGGAGCATCAGCGCGGTGGGGTGGAACTGCACGAACTCCAGGTCGCGCACGCTGGCACCCGCCTGCCAGGCCATGGCCACCCCATCGCCGCTGGAGAGGGCCGGATTGGTGGTGTGGGCGAAGAGATGGCCGCCGCCGCCGGTGGCCAGCACCACGGCACCGGCGGCCAGCCAGTGAATGCGGTGGCCCTCCAGCACCTGCACCCCGCAGCAGCGGCCGCTCTCCACCCAGAGTTGAAGGGCCATCACCCCCCGCCGCTGCTCCAGGCCGGGGCGACGGCCGGCCTCCCGCTCCAGAGCATCCACCAGGGCTCCACCGGTGCGGTCCTGGGCGTGGAGCACCCGGCGATGGCTGTGGGCGGCTTCCAGGGTGGTGCTCAGCCGGCCGTTCTCCCGGTCGAAGGCCATCCCCAGCTCCAGTAGCCGTTGCACGCAACCGGGCGCTTGATGAACCAGCAGATCCACCGCCGCTGGATCACAGAGGCCCGCGCCGGCGCGGAGCGTGTCATCGGCGTGGCTGGAGAAGCTGTCGTCGGCAGTGGTCACTGCCGCGATCCCGCCCTGGGCCCAGCGGCTGGCGGAGGGCGGACCGCTGTCCTTGCTCAGCAGCAGCACCCGCAGGTGGGACGGCAGCTCCAGGCAAGCCATGAGGCCAGCAGCGCCGCCCCCGATCACGATCACGTCCCAGTGCTGCTCCCGGCTGCCGTTCCCCATCCCTGCAGAGCGTCCGGTCCGGGCCGGCAACAAAAAAAGCCGCCGGTGCCCCGACGGCTTTCAGCGTGCGGCGAGCCTACGGCTCGAGCCGTAGGAGATCAGCGGTACTGCCCGTCGTTGATGCGGTCAAAGCCCTCGTTGAGAGCGATCGAGGGGGGGGTCACGGTGAAGTTGTCTTTGTACTTGTTGAACAGCTCCTTCTGACGGTCGGTCAGGTCGAGCTTCAGAACGTCATCCAACGACTCGTAGGGCCCACCCAGCACGATCTTTCCGGCCAGGGTGGGGTACATGCCCGGGTAGTCCTGGAAGCGGCGCACCGAGCAGTTGTTCAGGTCAACCTTGCCGCCGCGCTCAGCGATCTTGTCGTCGGCCACGTTGCGCAGATCTGCTGCAAAGGCCGGAGCAGGCAGCAGCAGGGTGAGCAGCAGACCAGCCAGAACCACGCCACTCATCAGCCAGGCAGCCAGCCGTTTCATCACGACACTCCGTTGATACGGGGATGGAGGGAAAAGCGGCCTTGCCCAGGGGCAGCGCACGCCACCAGACAACGTTACAGAGGGTTCAATCTCCAAGCCCCTGGAGCGCAGAGCCCTTTTGCAGATCTTCAGATCAGGCCGCTGAGTTTGGGGGCCGCCAGGGCGGCGGCCAGGAACAACCCATCGATCGCCAGGGTGGTGGCCAGGGCTGCGCTGGCCACCCGGGCCGCCCTGCCCTGCGGCCACAACCAACGGCAGGTCTGCACCAGCACGGCCGCTGCGGCCATCACCACCACCAGCGAGCCCGGTTCGAGCACCCGCTGCGCTGCCTGTTGCAGCAGGGGCCCTGCGGCCAGGGGATCGGCCAATAGCACCTGGGGCCAGAGCGGCATCAGCCCCGTGGCGGCGATCGCCGCATCCGTGGCAGCGGTGCCCACCAGTGAGCCCAAGTAGAGGGCGCAGCCCAGCCGCCAGCGCCCTCCCAGTCCGGCCACGGCGAGTGGCAGGGCAAAGGCCTCAATCGGCAGGTGTCCGATCGGATGCAGTCGGCACCAGCCCCAAAACAGGCAGCCCCCCAGCCAGCTGCCGGCAAATCCCACAAGCAATGAGCCCGCATCGCGCAGGCGGGGAGAGCGCTGCTGTTCCAGACCAACCCCGACAGCCACCAGCACCGCAGTGAACAGGGCTGCGGTGAACGGCGAAAGCCGCACCCAGGGTGCCTGCAAAAACACGGGCATGGCCACCAGAACCGAGCCAGCCACCCCGTCGCTCACCTGGCTCAGCGCCTGCCAGGCGCTGCCTTCCGACGGGCGGGGGAGCCTCGGGGCCAGCGGTGTGGTCGGAACCCCGATCACCAGGATGTGAAGAAAGTTGAGCAACCTTAAGGCTCAAGCCTGGATGCGCCCGCCGATGCTTCGGCATAGGTTTGCCGCACACCCGCGCCCCCACGGATGGCCTTGATCGCTGCCGCCGCTGCTCCGCCGGTGGAGCTGGGGCTGCTGGAGGCCTGCTGGCACGCCCTGGTGCTTGGCGTGGTGCAGGGCCTCACCGAGTTTCTGCCGATCAGCAGCACGGCCCATCTGAAGGTGGTTCCGGTGCTGTTGGGTTGGGGTGACCCTGGCGTTGCGGTCACGGCCGTGATCCAGTTGGGAAGCATTGCCGCGGTGATTGCTTTCTTCCGCGCGGATCTGGCCCAGGTGCTGCGGGGTATTGGCCGTGCAGCGCGCGAGGGGCAGTGGCGTGATCCTTCGGCCCGATTGGGTTTGGCGATTGCGCTGGGCACCGTGCCGATCGTGCTCGGCGGTTTGGCGATCAAGCGATTCGTGCCCGACTACGACAACTCGCCCCTGCGCAGCATGGGCTCGATTGCGGTCGTGTCGATCGTGATGGCCCTGCTTCTGGCCCTGGCGGAGCTGCTGGGCCGCCGCCAGCGCAACCTGGAGGCCGTTCGGCCTGTGGATGGCGTGCTCGTGGGTCTGGCCCAGGCCCTCGCCCTGGTGCCAGGGGTGTCCCGCTCTGGCAGCACCCTCACCGCCTCCTTATTTGATGGGTGGGAGCGTGCCGCCGCCGCGCGCTTTTCTTTTCTGCTGGGGATTCCGGCCATCACTCTGGCGGGATTGGTGGAACTGAAATCCGCCGTGAGCTCCCCAGCAGGAGGCGGTGTGATTCCGCTTCTGGTGGGCATCGTGTCGGCCGCCGTGGTGTCGTGGCTGGCTATCGCCTGGCTGCTGCGCTTCCTGCAGCGCCACAGCACCTGGGTGTTCGTGGGCTACCGGCTGCTGTTCGGTGTGGGGATTCTTCTCTGGCTGCGCGGCACAGTGGTGGGGTAATCGCGCTGGGTTGGGCAGCAGCGGCCATGTGGAACGAACCCTCCGCCGGCATCGCCGTTGCCCCGGCTGAGGGTGAAGCCCCACGGCTGCCCCAGCCCGCCGTTGTGGCCACCGTGGAACCCGGCTCCATCGGCGAGGAGTTGGGCTTTCAGCCCGGCGACCGTCTGCTCAGCATCAATGGCAAGCGGCCGCGTGATCTGATCGATCTGCAGTTCCTCGTGGGCGAGGAGGAACTGGTGCTGGAGGTGGAAGACCCCGACGGCACCCTCCACACCGTGGAGCTGGAAAAGGATCTCGATGAGGGCCTGGGACTGGGGTTCACCGAGGCTCTCTTCGATGGGCTTAAGCAGTGCAACAACGCCTGTCCGTTCTGCTTCATCGACCAGCAGCCACCCGGGAAGCGCCGCAGCCTCTATCTCAAAGACGACGATTACCGCCTCAGCTTTCTCTACGGCTCCTATCTCACCCTCACCAACCTCACCGACGCTGACTGGCGACGCATTGAGGAGCAGCGCCTCTCTCCTCTTTATGTGTCGGTCCACGCCACCGAACCGGAGCTGCGCAGCCGCCTGCTGGTCAACCCTCGGGCAGGCCTGTTGCTCGAACAGCTCCGCTGGTTTGTCGATCGGGAGCTGCAGATCCACGCCCAGGTGGTGGTGTGCCCAGGCCTGAACGACGGCGATGCCCTAGAGCGCACCCTCCGGGATTTGGCTGGATTTGCCGGCGGCGACTGGCCTGCAGTGCTCTCTGCTGCGGTGGTGCCCGTGGGGCTCACCCGTTTCCGTCCTCCGGCCGATGGTTTGGTGCCCGTGGATCGGGATTGCGCCCGGGCGGTGATTGCGCGGGTGGAGGCGCTCCAGGCCGAATTTCAGGGGCGCTTCGGCAGTCGCTTCGCCTGGCTGTCGGATGAGTGGTATCTGATCGCCGGGCTGCCTCTGCCGGAGCGGGATGCCTACGAAGATCTGCCGCAGCAGGAAAACGGTGTGGGCAGTATTCGGGCCTTTTTGGAGTCGTTGGATTGGGCCACCCGTGAGCTGCCCGATCGCCTGGTGACCCCACGCCGGCTGAGCTGGGTGGTGGGCAAGCTCGTGGCCGAGGCCTTGCAGCCGGTGGTGGATCGGCTCAATGCGGTGGAGGGGCTGGAGCTAGTGCTCCATGGTTTACCCAGTCCATACTGGGGGCAAGACCAGGTGGTGACGGGCCTGCTCACAGGTGCCGACCTGGTGGAGGGTCTGGAGGGGCAAGACCTGGGAGGACAGTTGTTGCTGCCCAGCGTGATGCTCCGTCAGGGGCAGCCCGTGTTCCTCGACGACCTCACCCTCGAAGAACTGCAGAGCCAATTGCCTGTGCCAATCACACAGGTGGCCGATGCTGCGGATCTGGTTCGGGCCTGCATAGGCGTGCCGCCGAAAGCTGTTTAAGCTCTGCGCAACTCATGTGAAGTAGGCGTGAAGCGCTCTCTGGTTGGTGCTGCCCTCGTTGGTGTGGTGGGCCTGCCTGGATTTGGGGAGCTTGCCCATGCCCAGGCGCCATCACCTGCGCCGGCGGCGGCGTCAGCTCCAGCAGTCAAGACCCCAGATCCCGCAGCGCCTCCGCAGGTTCCGCTGGCCCCCCAGGTAAAGGGCTCACGCCCCCGGGTGAACCCGGCGTTGGTGACGCCGGCCTCCACCACCCTGCAGCCGGCCCTGAAGGATCTGGCTGCGCCGGCATCGCTGGCTTTGCCGGTGAAGCCAGATCAGGTTCGCATTCAGCAATTGCGTCCCATTGGTCTTGCCGAGAGCCTCAATCTTGCTGAGGTCAATAACCCCAACCTCAAGGCCGTTGCCAGCCAGGTGGAGCAGGCC
>CAIOXF010000344.1 GCA_903862155.1 uncultured cyanobacterium
AGCTGATGCAGGCGCTCACGGCACTGGCGCACCAGCGTCTGGCGCCGGCCGGTGCTGAGGGCTCCATACTCCGCAAACCCATCGCGCAGTGGTTCAAGGCGCTGGCGCTCGGCGACCCCCACCGGCTCCGGCGGATCAGCCAGGCTGGCCGCCATGAAGGCGCTGAAGCACTGCTGGCGCCCCATCAGATCGCAAAAGCCCTGCTGGGCCTCCAATTGCAGGGCCTGCTGGAGTGTGCGCAGCCAGGAATCGATGCCGCCGGGAATGGCGCTCAGGGCGCTGGGCTGCTCGCGGGGTTGAGGTCCTGCAGCCACAGCTGTTCGGCTTCGAGGGTGGCGAGCCGCCGCTGCAGGCGGGCGGATTCACGGGCCATTCTGCGCACCTGCTGCTGGGCCTGCTGAAGCCGGCGCCGGCAGGTGCGCAGCGGCGGCATCTCCATCTCCAGATCAGCCAACCTCAGCAGCACGGCCGTGGCCTCCAGGCCGGCGGGCACCCCATGGCCTTCTGGCTGAAACGGCAGCGGCAGCCGGAGCAGATTGGCGGGAGCCGGCTGGGTTTCCAGCTGGCCTTGGAGCACCGCATCCAGCAGGCTCATCGGCAGCAGGGCCTGGCTCACGCCCTGGCGCAGCAGCTCCACGTTGATGGCGTGGGAGAGGTTGCGCAGCCGGCGCACCAGGGCCTGCTCGAAGCCCGCCAGCCAGCGCAGCATCAGCATCGGCTCCACCGGCAACAGGGTGCTGCCATCTGCTGGCCCAGGGCCGGCATCGGATGGGGAGCTTCCGAGCACCTCGGTGAACGCATCCACCATGGCCTCCACGGCCTGGCGGGCCTGGAGATCCGAGAGATCGGCTTGATCCGGCGGCCCTTGGAAGGCCGGCTCGTCGGCTTCGGGGCTAGCCGAATCTCTGCCCGGTGCGCCTGCACCAGGCAAGAGTGTGACCAGGCTGCCCGGATCCACCAGTTCAGCGCCGATCGGCAAGGTCATGCCGAGGCTCACCGAACCCTGGGGAACGGGCGCCGGTGCCTGCTCACGGTGGCGCTCCTCCAGGGCCTGAATCAAACGCTGGTGGCGGTCGTGCTGTTGTTGCAGGCGCTCCTCATCGAGCTCGACGGCCAGATGGGCCAGCTGCTCAACGGTGAGCAGGCTGCAGATGCGCTGCACGAGGGATTCAAGGCGCCGCTGCAGCTTGCGCCGCCGCTCAGGGGGCAGGGCTCCATAGCGCAACGGGTGAACCTGGGTGGCCAGGTGAAAGCAGGCCTGACGCACTGCCGCCAGGAGCCCATCGCGGAGCACCTGCAAGTAGAGCGCCAGGTGGCGATACAGCTCCGGATGGGCCTGGGCCAATTCGGCGTGCAGGGCGGAAAGCCGCTCCTGCACTGCCTCCTGGGCGGACTGATCCGCCACGACGTTCGCTCCGATCAGGCGGCGCCGCCCATGGCGGCGACCTCAGCGGCGAAGTCCATCTTGTCCACCTCAATGCCCTCACCGAGGTTGAAGCGCACAAAGCGACGCACCTGGATGTTCTCGCCGACCTTGCCGGCCACCTGCTTCACCAGTTCTTCCACGGTGATGCTGCTGTCCTTGATGTAGGCCTGATCCATCAGGGCCATCTCCTTGAGGCGCTTGCCGATACGGCCGGCCACGATCTTCTCCTTCATCTCCTCCTTCTTGCCAGCGAGGTCATCGCGGCCCATCTCGATCTGCTTCTCGCGCTCGGCCACTTCAGCCGGGATGTCGTCGACCTTCACGTAGTCGACGGAAGGGCAGGCAGCGATCTGCATCGCCACGTTGCGCAGCAGTTCCTGGAAGATCTCGCCGCGGGCCACGAAGTCGGTCTCGCAGTTCACTTCCACCAGCACACCCACGCGGGCACCGGTGTGGATGTAAGAACCGATGGCGCCTTCAGCGGCAGCACGGCCGGCCTTCTTCTCAGCCGAGGCGATGCCCTTCTGACGCAGCCACTCAACGGCTTTGTCCTTGTCGCCGTTGGTCTCGGCCAGCGCCTTCTTGCAATCCATCATGCCTGCGCCGGTCATGTCGCGCAGTTCTTTAACGAGCTTGGCGGAGATCTCAGCCATGGAAGGGGTTAGGGAGGAAATGGGCAGAGGTTTACGGAAGCATGCACGGGTAGGCCCCCGCAGTCGCGCGGACTGCAGGGGCCCAGAACCCAACGGGGCGATCAGCCCTCGTCGTCGGCGGCGTGGTCGCCAGCGCCGTGGCGGCCTTCATTGATGGCGTCAGCAAGACGGCCAAGCACCAGTTGCACCGAACGCACAGCGTCGTCGTTGCAGGGGATGGGCACGTCGCAGAGGTCGGGGTCGCAGTTGGTGTCGAGCATGGACACCAGGGGGATGTCGAGCTTGCGGGCCTCGAGCACGGCGTTGGTTTCGCGGCGCTGGTCCACCAGCACCACCACATCGGGCAGGCGGCGCATGTTCTTGAGGCCACCCAGGTACTTCTGGAGACGCTCCAGCTCGCGGCGCAGCACGGCGGCTTCCTTCTTGGGACGCATCGCGATGGCGCCGGAGGCTTCCATGCGCTCCAGGTCCTTGAGGCGGTCGATGCGGGCACGCATCGTGGTCCAGTTGGTGAGCATGCCGCCCAGCCAGCGCTGGTTCACGTAGGCAGCACCGCAACGGGTGGCTTCCTGGGCGATCACCTCGGAGGCCTGCTTCTTGGTGCCCACGAACAGGAAGCGCTTGCCGCTGCGGGCAGCGCTACGCACCCACTTGTAGGCGTTGTTCATGCAGACGGCGGTCTGCACGAGATCGATGATGTGAACCCCGTTGCGCGCGCAATAGATGTAGCGCGACATCTTAGGATTCCAGCGGCGAGTCTGGTGCCCGAAGTGGGCGCCAGCCTCCATCATTTCCGCGAGGGTGACGACTGCCATGGTTTTGAGGTTTCGGGTTCGCCTCCACCTGCCAGGGATCGGACGCCAGTGTCAGGACCGCAAAGGGCGCTGAAGCCTGGTGCCACGATCACCCGAAACACGCAGGTGTGCGGGGTGAATGGACCCCGCCAACGTATCAAATGGCGTCGTGGCGGCGGCTCCGGGCCTCAGGCCAGCCCTTCAGCTCGGGCCTCGGCAAACAGGGCCCGTACGCCGAGGCGGTTCAGGGGCAGCCGCAACAACTCCATCGCCAGACCCGGTTTGCCGTTGCGAATCAACCAGGCCAGCAGGGGCCGCAGGCTGCGCTCATTGAGCAGGCCCCCCAACGTGAGCACCTCCCACAGCAGGCGGTGCAGCCAGGTGAATTGGATGATCAGCCGCACCCGGCGGGTGGGGTGCTTGCGGAAGAACACCAGGCCCATGCGGGCGCGCTCGCGCTCCACCCGGATCAGATCGGGAATCTGCTCCAAGCTCAGGGGCGGATGCCAGTGGTAGCCGGCGGCCTCAGGGCAGCGCACCAACACCACCCCCATGCGCCGTAGCCGCTCACCAAGCTCCAGGTCTTCCCAGCCATAGAGGCGGAAGGCCGTATCGAAGAGGCCGCTGCGCTCCAGCACCTCCCGGTCGATCGCCACATTGCCCGTGGCGAAATAGGCCCACGAGAGATCACGCAGCTTGTGGGGCTCGCTGGTGGGATTCTCGAAATTGGCGGTGTTGATCACCGCGCCATAGGTAAAGCACAGCCGGTTGCCACTGCGCTGCCATTGGCGCTCGAGGGCGCGGCCATGGCACACGAGGAAATCGGGCAGCACCACAAGGTCGCTGTCGATGAACACAATCCCATCGCCGCGGGCTTCGCGCACGCCGCGATTGCGCCCTTCGGCCGGCCCCCCATGCTCCTGCTGGATCAGGCGCACATGGGGGAGTTCATCGGCGTGCTCCCGGATCCAATCCACGGTGGCATCGGTGGAGCCGTCGTCCACCAGCACCACTTCGAAGTTGTCGACCGGTACCGCCAACCGCTGGCTCTCCAGGGCCCGCAAGCACTTCTGCAGGATCGGCAGCCGGTTGTAGGTGGGGATGACGACGCTGAGGAACATGGCGGGGCGAGGGAAGCAACAGGTTGCTGCAAAAAAGGGGGACCCCTGCGGGTCCCCCGGCAATGCCATGCAGGCAGGGATCAGTCGGCAGCGCCGCCGTTGTTGGCCGTACCAGTCACGCCATTGCCAGCACCTTCACCGCGGCCATCGTTGCGGAGCTTGCGCTTCTTGAACTTGCGGGCGTAGGCGCGATTGCGCTCCTGCTTTTCTTTCTTCAGATTCCTGCGCTTGGCCATGCGGGCGGCGTGTGGGAGATAGGCGAACGTTCACCTTACTCAACCGTCCTGCATCAAGCGTCCGTCTTCCATGCGTACAAGCCGGTCAGCCACATCAAGGATGCGCGGATCGTGCGTGACCATCAACACACCGCAGCCCTGTTCACGGGCGAGGGATTGCAGCAGATCCACCACTTCACGCCCAGTGCGGCTGTCGAGGGCAGCGGTGGGTTCATCCGCCAGCAGCAGCCGCGGGCGGGCGGCCAGGGCGCGGGCGATCGCCACCCGCTGTTTCTGGCCACCGGAGAGGTCGTGGGGCAACTTGCCGAGCTCATCTCCCAGCCCCACCGCCCGCAGCCATTGGCGCGCCTGGTCGCGGCGGGCCCGGTAGCTCAAACCCTCCAGCAGATCAGAGCCCATCTGCACGTTCTGCTCCGCGGTGAGGCAGCGCAGAAGATTGTGGCCCTGGAAAATCATGCCGATGGAGCGCCGCAGCCGCTGACGCACATCGCGGCCAGCGCCATGGAGCTCCTGGCCGAACACCCGCACTGAGCCCTGCTGCACCGAACGCAGGGCACCCACCAGAGTGAGCAGAGTGGTCTTGCCGCATCCTGAAGGGCCGGTGAGCAACACCACTTCGCCTGGGGTGATTGTGAGATCTACGCCCTGAAGCACCTGGCGCCGCATGGCGGCGTGGCCATACCAGTGGCTCAGGCCCTCCACCGCCACGGTGGCGCTACTGGCACGGGCCGAGGGAGACGACACGGCAGCCACCATCAGAAGATCTCCGCCGGATCGGCGTCGGCCAGGCGGCGCATCGCGAAGGCGGCAGAACCCATGCACATCACCAAGATCATTCCGAACACCAGCAGGGCCCGCTGGGGATCCATCTCCACCGGTAAGCGGGTGCCGGAGCGAACTAAGGCATACAAGCCCTGACCAGCCAGATAGGCCGGGAGATAGCCCAGCATCGCCAGGATCAGGGCCTCCCGCGCCACCACGCCCAGCAAGCCAGCGAGGCGATAACCCATGGCCATCAAGGTGGCGTATTCCGGCAGGTGATCACTCACATCGGAATAGAGGATCTGATACACGATCACGCAGCCCACTACGAAGCCCATGCCGGCACCCAAGGTGAAGATGAAGCCGATGGCGGTGCTGCTTCGCCAGTAATTCTTCTCGAATTCTTCGAAACCTTTCTTGGTGTAGATGCTCACATCGCTGGGGAGCATCGTTTTCAGGCGTGCCGCCACCTGGGCCGGATCGGCACCAGGCTTGAGGCGGATCAGCCCCAGCTCGATCGAGCCAGGGGGGGTCCCGGGCATCAGCTGAAGGAAGGTTTCCCGGCTGGTGAGCATGTTGCCGTCGGCGCCGAAGGAGGGGCCCAGGCTCACCAGCTCAGCCACCCGCACCCGCTTGCCGGCCACCTCAGTTTCCACCACCTTGCCCTGCTTGAACCACTCGGCGATCGGGCCGAACTCCGGGCGGGAGCGGTCATCGAAGAGCACCCGGCCTTTCTGCGTCAGGGCCTTGGCCTTCTCGGTGAGGGTGGGGTCGGTGAAGAGCGGATCGGTGGGATCGAAGCCCAGGGTGAGGATGGAGCGGGTGTTGCGGGTCTGGGGGTTGCGCCAGAGCAGCAGGTTCCAGTGGACCGGGGTGGTGCCGCTCACCTCGGGATCGGCCATGGCCTGCACCAGCCGCCGGCGCGGGAACCCCGCCATGCCGATCGAGCTCATGGTGCGCGGGCTCATCAGCACCAGATCAGCATCGAAGAGCTTGTGCACGGTGACGCTGGCCTCAAACAGGCCATCGCGGAATCCCAGCTGCATGAACATCAGGATTCCGGCAAAGGCGATGCCCGCCAGGGCCACCCCCAGGCGCATCGGCTGACGGGCCAGCAGCAGCCAGGCCAGCGGAATGCGCCGCGAACGCCAGAACTGATTCACGGCTGCAGTCGCGCGATCACCTTCAGGCCGGTGAGATCCCGCACCCGCTGGATGTCGATCGGGTCGAGGGCCACGCGCACCTCCACGATGCGGGCGTCGGCATCACCGGTGGGGTCGGTGGAGAGCACCTGGCGCTGGCGCACCTGGGGGCTGATCCGCACCACCTGGCCGCGCAAGGTGCCGGTGAAGCCGCCGTTCTCACTGGTGAGGTCCACGGACTGGCCGATGCGCACCCGGTTGATGTCGCTCTCGTAGACCTCCAGCAGAGCTTCCATACGGTTGCTGGCACCGAGCTCCAACACGCCGTCGTTACCTGGACGCTCGCCTTGGCGGGTGCGAATCCGCAGCACGGTGCCGTCGATCGGCGCACGCAGCTCGGTGAGGGCCAGCTCGGCGTTCACCCTGGCGAGTTCGGCCTGGGCGTCGCCAAGCAGGCCCTGGAGCTCGAGCAGGCGGGTTTCCCGGCCATCCAGTTCGCCGCGGGGATACACACCGGTGCGGCTGAGTTCGCGGTAGCGCGCGATGTCGCGCGTCTGGAACACCAACCGCCGCTGCAGGTTGGCAATGCGGGTGGTAAGTCTGCGCTGATCGGCCAGCAAGCCGGGGCGGGTATCAAAGCGGGCGAGCAGCTGGCCCTCGCGCACGCTGTCGCCCTCCTGCACCAGCAGCGCCGTGATCACTGGGCTGCCGCCGATGCCGCTGATCGGCGCGGCGAGCTTGCGCACATCGCCCCTGGGCTCAAGCCTGCCCAGAGCCGCCACCGCCTCATTGCGAGCAGGGGCGGCGGGGAGCGCCGCAGCGGGCTTAGCCGCCGGCGCTGGCTTTTTGGATGGGCGGCTGTGGATCAGCACAGCAAGCAGCACCACCCCGGCGCTAGCCAGCAGCCAGGCCCAAGGGCGCTCACGCAGCGAACGGATCAAGGTGCCGGCGGATCGTCGAAAAGGAGTTCTTCGATGTAGCGGTCCGCCCAGGCCGGGTTGAAGGCCTTCTGCAGGACGCGACGAGTCTTGTCGTTCTGTTTCTGCTGCTTGCAATAGCGGAGCTGCCCGTGCCACCGCTCAAGCGTAGAAGGATGGTCTGAGGCATCCGGTTCGGCGGCACGCACGGCATCGGCGAGAACCGCCAGGAATTCACCCACCTCCGCAATGAAATCCTGCTCCTCGGCAGGGCTGGTGGGCCTCACGAAGCGCACGTAAGGCGAAAAGATCGAACCCCACGCCGGCAGCTCCCGCTCCTGGCTGTAGCGGCGCACCGGCCGGGCGGCGAGGGCCGCATCAATCGAGGCCGGCAGCACGCCCACCACCGGCGAAAGATCCACGATCGCGGCGGACACCCCCGACGGACCGGCAACAATGTCGGCCCCGAATACGGGCAGATCGAAGCGCGGATCGGGGAAGAACACGCAGTGCAGGATCTGCAGACCAGCCCCCAGGCGGGCGGTTTCCAGGTGCAGCTTGCGCAGGCCCCGGCAGGAGCGCAGCTCGTTGCGGATGAACAGTGCTTCGCCATCAAGGCTCCCGCTGATGGCCTCCAAGTCGTCGGCCACTGCCAGGGGCGCCAGCTCGGGCAGGGCCTGCCAGTCGCTGCGGATGCGTTCAGCCAGGGCATCCACCAAGGGATGGAGGCCACCCGCCGAAGCCGGTGCCGGGGAGGAGGGTGAAGCCAACGGGGAAGCCGCAGGGGGCTTGGAAGCCCAGAATGTAGACGTCGCCAAGGTTGCGCCTTGCCCCAGGCTGTATGTGCCCCGTTGCTGCCGGGTCTGTCGGCGCCCCAGAGCCGAAGCCTGGCCAACGGAGCCCGTGTGGTGAGCCTGGCCATGGAGGAGGCACCGCTGGTGTGCCTCGATTTCTGGTGCCGGGCAGGGAGCGTGTGGGAGCGGCCCGAGGAGAGCGGCATCGCCCATTTTCTTGAGCACATGGTGTTCAAGGGGTCGAAGCGGCTGGCGGCTGGCGAATTCGACCTGCGCATTGAGGCCCTGGGCGGCAGCAGCAACGCCGCCACCGGCTTCGACGATGTGCACTTCCATGTGCTGATTCCACCGGAAGCAGCGGCCGAAGGATTGGAGCTGCTGCTGGATCTGGTGCTGGCACCGGCCCTCGATCCCGATGCCTTCGCCATGGAGCGCCAGGTGGTGCTCGAAGAGCTGGCCCAGAGCGAAGACCAGCCCGATGAGGTGGCGGTGCAGACCCTGCTCAGCCGGGCCTGCCCGCAGCACAACTACGGCCTGCCGATCCTGGGGTTGAAGGAGCGGCTGCTGGCCCACACCCCGTCCTTGATGGCGGCCTTCCACCAGCGCCGCTATACGGCCGAGCGCTGCGTGCTTGCCCTCACCGGCGCCCTTGATGCGGCCCGGCTGGATGGGGTGCTGGAGGGCAGCGCCCTGGCCCGGTTGCCTCGCGGCGACGGTGATCTGGAGTTGCCGGAGATCCAGGTGCAGAGCGGGCGGCACCGGCTCGAGCTGCCGCGGCTGGAATCGGCGCGTCTGCTGATGGTGTGGCAGCTGCCGGCCGGCCGTGATCAACGGGCCGTGATGGGGGCCGACCTGCTCACCACCCTGCTGGCGGAAGGCCGCCGCAGCCGGCTGGTGGAGCGGCTGCGGGAGCAGCTGCGCATCGTGGAGAGCATTGATCTCGATCTCCATGTGATGGAGTGCGGGAGCTTTGCCCTGCTGGAGGCAGTGTGCGAGGCCGATGAGCTGGAGCCGGTGGAACAGGCCATCCGGGCGGTGTGGAACGAAACCATGGGGCACCCCATCGGCGACGCCGAATGGCAGCGCTGCCAGCGGCTGGTGTCGAACGGCTATCGCTTCGGGCTGGAGTCGCCGGGAGGCGTAGCGGGGCTGATCGGCTGCAATGCCCTCTGGGGCCGCGAACAGCCCCTGCAACAACCGCTGGAGCTGCTGGGCACCTGGACGGCCCAGGAGCTGCAGGAGGCAGCCCTTCCCCTGTTGGATCCCAGCCGCGCCTGCGTGGTGCAGGCGGTGCCGGCATGAGCGGCGCCAATCTGCGGTGGGAGCACCACACACTCGCCGGTGCCTTACCGCTGCGGGTGCATCGCCGCAGCGGTGCCCAGGTGTTGGCGGCCCGGCTATGGCTCCGCGGCGGCAGCAGTGCCGATCCAGAGGGCCGGCGTGGCTCAGCCCAGCTGCTGGCGGGGCTACTGACCCGCGGCTGCGGCGATCTCGACGCCGAAGCCCTGGCCGATGCAGTAGAGGGCTGCGGAGCCGCCCTGCGGGCCGAAGCTGGGGAAGACCATCTGGCGATCAGCCTCAAATGCGCCAACAGTGATGCCCTTGCCCTAACCCCGCTGCTGCTGGCGATGGCCCGCGAACCGCGGCTCGATCCGGATCAGATCGCTCTGGAGCGCCAGCTCAACCTGCAGACCCTGCAGCGCCAGCGGGAGGATCCGTTCCAGCTTGCCCACGATCAGTTGCGCCATCAGCTCTACGGCGATGGGCCCTACGGGCACGACCCCCTGGGGGTGGAGGCGGAGCTAGCCACAATCGGTGCCTCAGTGCTGCAGCCCCAGGTGGCCCAGCTCGGGGCTGCCGGCGCGGTGCTGGTGCTCTGCGGTGAACTCCCGGATGGCTTGATTGAGGCCCTGGACGCTGATCTGGGCGCCAAGCCCTGGTGCAGCCATCTCCCCACGGCGGAAGCTGGCCCCCCGGGCCTGCTTGGCGATCGGCTGGGCGCGGTGGAGCAGGACACCGAGCAGCTCGTGTTGATGCAGGGCTGCGCCACGGTGCCCCTGAGCCATCCCGACGGCCTGCCCCTGCGGCTGCTGCAGGCCCATCTGGGGCTGGGGATGTCGAGCCGGCTGTTTGTGGCGATGCGGGAAGAGCGCGGTCTGGCCTACGACGTGGGGGTGCACATGCCTGCCCGTCGCGGTGCCACCCCGTTTGTGTGGCACCTCTCCACCTCCACCGATCGGGCCTCAGAGGCCACCAGCGCCTTTCAAGAAGAGTGGGATCGGCTGCTCACCACGCCGCTCAGTGATGGGGAGCTGGCCCTGGCCAAGGCCAAGTTCAAAGGCCAAGACGCCATGGGCCGCCAGACCTGCGGCCAGATCGCCGATCGCATGGCGCTGGTGCTCAGCCACGGCTTGCCCGAAACCCACGTAGCCGAGGCGCTGGCCCGGGCCGAGCAGCTCAACGCCCAGGATCTGCTGGAGGCCGCCCAGCGCCAGCTGCGGCAGCCACGGCTCAGCCTGTGCGGCCCCGCCGCCGCGCTTGAAGCGGCGGCAGCGGTGTGGGAGCAGCAGGGGCCGGCCTGAGGCCCTGGATCACTCCAGCGCTGTGGCGGGTTCGAGATCGGCAGCAGCCACCAGGAACGTGCCACGGCGGAAGCGCACGGCCCGCTGCTCCAGGGGCTTGAGGGCCACCACCACACCCACCTCTCCGGTATCCACCAGATCGGGGGGGCGGAGCATCGGCATCGGATCCGCCGTTTTGAGATAGGCCGGCCTGGTGCTGAGCCGCACCGAGGCGCCTACCGGGGCCTGGGCAGCGTTGGAGCCGTCGGGGGCTGTGGTCATGGGCCCATCCTCCCAGCCCTGGAAGCCAGCCCAGCACGCAAGCCGCAGAATGGGGCCCAACGACCATTGCACCTGTGCGGGCCCTTGCCACCTGGAGCGGCGCCATCGCCGGCCTGCTGCTGATCATGGTGGGCGGACTGATCCAGGCCGGGGTTCCCATCCCTGCCGCCGACGGCGGCCTGCGGATCTGGGGCCTACCGATCAGCCTGCAGGTGCCGGCCCTGCTGCTAACGGCCCTGGTGTGCGGCCCCCGCAGCGCCTTGCTCGCGGCGGTGGCCTACATCAGCCTGGGCATGTTCCAGCTGCCGGTGTTTCAGGGGGGCGGCGGGGCGGCCTACCTGCTGGATCCCGGATTCGGCTATTTGGCGGGCTTCATCCCCGCCGCGTGGCTCACCGGCAAGCTGGCACGCCAGTCCGGCATGAACGATGTGCTCAACCTGGCCGGTGCGGCGGTGGTGGGCTTGGCCGTGCTTCAGCTCTGCGGTGTGGTGAACCTGCTGCTGGGCGCCCTGGCCGGCCGCTGGGGTCCGAACCTGGGGGCGCTCCTCTTCAGCTACTCCCTCGCCCCCGTGGTGCCCCAGCTGCTCCTCTGCTGCGCCGTGGCCGTGCTGGCCCTGGGGCTGCGCAAGCTGCTGCTGATCGAATCGTGAGGCGTCTGTTGTCTCCCGCGCGGGGTGTGCTGGCCAATCGACGCCTGCTGGCCTATGCCGTGGCGATCGCCGTGGTGCTGGTGGATCAGCTCAGCAAGGCCTGGGCGCTGGAGGCCCTCGCCCAGGGCCCAAAACCATTTCTGCCAGGGCTGCTGGAGTTTGTGCTCACGTTCAACACCGGCGCTGCCTTCAGCCTGTTCACCGGCGGTGCCACAGGGCTTGGCGTGGTGAGCCTGGCGGTGGTGGGGGGGGCCGTGGTGTGGCTGCAACAGCAGAACGCCCTGCCACTGGCACGCAGCCTGGGGGCCGGCTTCCTGCTGGGCGGCGCTGCCGGCAATGGGATCGACCGCTGGCGCAGCGGGGCGGTGGTGGATTTTCTCGCCCTTATTCCGATCGACTTCCCGGTGTTCAACCTCGCCGATGTCGCCATCAACCTCGCGGTGCTCTGCCTGGCGATCGATCTGCTGCGGGGCAAGCCCGCGGAGGGGGCATGAACCTTCCCGCCCTTGAGCCCCTGCGGCGGAGGCTCCAGCAGCTCTGGCAGGAGCTCAACACCCCGGGCGAAGCCCTGGTGGTGGTGCACGTGCCCGGTGAGGCACCGCGGCGGGTGACCCTGCATGGCGGGGCCTATCGGGTGGGGCGCGACTCCGACTGCCAGATCCCGGTGGTGCATCAGGCCGTGAGCCGCCAGCACGCGCTGCTCGAGCAATACGGCCAGGCCTGGCAGCTCAGCGACAGCGGCTCCACCAACGGGTTGTGGTGGAAGGGGCAGCGGGTGCAGGCGTTGCTGCTGGCCGATGGGGATCGGGTGCGCTTCGGGCCCAGCCAGCAGGCCGGGGTGCCAGAGCTGGAATTCCAGCGGCGGCCATTGCCGAAGCTGCAGCGCATCACCCGTGGCCTCACCGCCGGGGCGGCCACCATTGCCGGCGGCGGCCTGCTGCTGCTCGGCCTCTCGGTGCTGCAGATGCCAATCCGGGGCAGCCTGGCCACGGTGCGCGGGCCCCTGGTGCTCTACGACCGGCAGGGCAAGCCGATCAGCTCGGTGGATGCCCTGGATCACCGCGAACCCAATGGCCTGCACCATTACCCCGGCGTGCTGATCGACGCCCTGCTCTCCAGCGAAGACAGCCGCTTCTGGTGGCATCCCGGTGTGGATCCCGTGGGCACGGCCCGGGCGCTGGTGACCAACCTGCTGGGGGGCCGGGTGCTCCAGGGCGGCAGCACCCTCACCCAGCAGTTGGCCCGGAGCCTCTACCCCGATGAGGTAGGTGAAGGAGAAACCCTGGAGCGCAAGTGGCGCGAGCTGCTGGTGGCTCTGCAGCTGGAGGCCCGCTTCAGCAAGCGCGACCTGCTGCTCAGCTACCTCAACCGCGTTTATCTCGGCGTGGGCTGGGGCTTTGAGGATGCCTCCCGCCATTACTTCGGCAAGCCCGCCAAGGAGCTGAAGCTCGAGGAGGCCGCCCTGCTGGTGGGGCTGCTGCCCTCCCCCAACGGCTACGACCCCTGCTTCGATCCCCAGGCCGCCCTGGATTCCCGCAACCAGGTGCTCAGCAAGATGGCCGATAACGGCCGGATCAGCGCCGACCGGGCCCGCAGCGCCCGCCGCAGCCCGATCCAGCTCTCGCCCCAGGCCTGCCGCGCCAGCCAGCAACGCCGCGGAGCTCCCTTCTACAGCGATCAGGTGCGGCGCGATCTCGAGCGCCTGGTGGGCATCGATGTGGCCACGGAAGGCAACTTCCTGATCGACACCCACCTCAATCCCAACCTCCAGGCGGTG
>CAIOXF010000345.1 GCA_903862155.1 uncultured cyanobacterium
CCCGGCGCTCCAGGGCCTGGCGGTCCAGCCGCCAGAGGCGATAGAGGCCGGAGCGGCCCAGCTCCTGGTGCAGCAGCCCCCGCCAATGGGGCAGGTCCGCGGTGCCCTGGTCAATCACCACCAACACCGTGGGCGACTGCAGCGATGGGCTGGGCTGCTGGCCGGCCCGGCGCTCGCTGCTCAGCCGGTCCGCCAGGTTCACCGGGCCGAAGGGCTTCACCCCCTCATAGAGCACCACCCGGCGGGCGTAGTAGTGCAGGGAAGGCTTGAGGATGCCCACCATCGCCAGGGATTCGCCAGGGCGCGCCTGGCGATTCACCAGTGCCGCCATCTCCCGCACCGGCTGCCCGCGCAGCCGATCGCCCAGGGCCCAGCCGGGCATCAGCACCAGGGGCACAAAAGCCACCAGCGGCAGTTGCAAGGCCAGCAAGGCCTGCGGCCCCCGGCCCCACAGCCACAACGCCAGCACAACCGCCAGGCCGCACACCCCACCGCCGAGCAGCAGCCAGCGGCCGGCCAGCAGGTCGGCCGGCAGGGAAGGCATCTCGGGATCGTTGATCAGGGGCACCCACAGCGCCGAGGCCAGGAAACCCGCGGCCAGCACGGCGGTGAGGGCCAGGGTGAGCCCCCAGGCCCAGCGGCCAGCGCGATCCATGCCGTCCTGGACGGTGAGAGCGATCAGCAGGGCCGCCGCCGGGGTGGCCGGCAACCAATAGCTGGGCAGCTTGGTGGCCGCCGCCGTGAAGAACAGCAGCACCGCCAGCAGCCAGCAGGCCGCGAACCGGCGCAAGGAACGATCTGCAGCCACCGGGGCGCACGAACGCCATCCCCAGCGCAGGGGGCCCATCCCCCGGGCCAGACCAAGCACCAGCAGGGGCGAGGCCGGAAGACTGGCGATCACCAGCACCAGGAAGAAAAACCACCAGGGCGCCTGGTGCTGGTTCACCACCTGGGTGAAGCGCTGAACGTTGTGATAACCGAAGAAACTGCGCCAGAACGGCTCCCCCTCCACCAGCAGCGCGGCCCCGTACCAGGGCAACGACACCAGCGCCGTGAGGGCCAGACCAGGCAGCGGCCGCATCCGGCGCCATAGCCCGGGCAGATCTCCCTGGCTCCAGCCGAACAGCAGCAAGGTGAGGCCCAGCAGCACCACCGCCACCGGGCCCTTGGCCAGCACCGCCAGCCCGAGCACCACCCAGGTGGGCCACAGCGCGTAGCCGGGCTCGGCGATGGCACGCCAGGCCAGCAGCATCGAGCCGGCCACCAGGGCTGAGAACAGGGCGTCGCTCACGGCCACCCGGCCCCACAGCAGCATCAGGGGCGAGAGGCCAAAGGCCAGGGCAGCCGTGAGGGCGGTGAAGGCCGGTTGGCGTTGGGCCTGGGGCCAGCGCAGCAGGGTGCGGGCCAGGGCCAGCATCACCCCCACGCAGGCCAGGGCCGAGGGCAGGCGCGACGCCCAGGTGCCCAGCGGATTCCACTGCTCCTGGCCCGGCAGGGCGTAGAGCAGCCCCATCGCCCAGTACACCAGCGGCGGCTTGTCGTAGCGGGGCAGGCCGTTCACCCGGGGGATGAGCCAATCGCCGGTTTCGGCCATGGCACGGGCCGACGCGGCAAACAGGGGCGGGGTTTCATCCACCAGCCCCGTGCTGCCCAGCTGCCACACGAACAGCAGCAGCCCGAGGCCCAGCACCGCCAACAGGGTGTGCCGCTGCCGGGCAGGCGAGACGGGAGACACAGTCACGCCAGGGCCCTCGACAGGTGGGCCGACGCTATCCGGCCAGGCTGAGCAACCAATGCTCCAGTCGCTCGCTGAACACCTCCCTGGAGGCGTGACCCTCCACCCACACGCGGCAGCCGTCGCGGGGCAGGGCCAGGGCGCGGCGGGCGGCGGCCTCCAGGGCATCGAGGTTGTCGGGGCTGGCCAGGGCGCCGTTCACCCCCTCCTGCACCAGCTCCCCCGGGCCGCCTCGGGCATAGGCCGCCACCGGCACCCCGCAGGCCATCGCCTCCACCACCACGTTGCCGAAGGCCTCGTTCCACTTGGGGGTATTGAGCAACGCGGCGCACTGGCCCAGGGCCTGCTGCAGCTCGGCGGTGGGCAGGAAGCCGCGCCACTGCACCGTGCCGGCGGGCACCTGGGCCTCCACCCGGGCGGCGTAGGCCTCGTCTTCCCGCAGCCCCCACACCGCCAACGGCATTCCCAGCCGCGCTGCCACCGCCGCCGCATCCTCCAGGCCCTTCTCCGGGGCGATCCGGCCCGCCCAGCCCAGCAGCGGCTGGGGCACACCATTGAATTGGTAAGCCCGTAGATCGAAGCCGTTGCCCAGCAGGATCGGGGGCTCCAGCAGATCGAAATCCGACGCCTGGGCGGCGGTGTGAAAGGCCAGATGGCAGGGATGGCTGGCGGCGATCTCGGCGATCACCCCATCCATGGCCGCGCCCACCGAGCCCATGCTCACCAGATGGGCCAGGGGCGTGGTGGTGTGGGGTGTCAGCCAGAGGGGCAGCCAGTCGTAGGCCAGGTTCAAGAGCACGTCGAAGCGGTGCTGCTCGGCCAGGGCCCGGCGCCACAACCGGCCCAGCAGGGCGTCGGGCGGCATGGTGACCGGCGCCTGCCGATCCTGGTGCTGCCAACTCAGTTGATCCGCTCCGGCCTCACACCAGAGCTGAGCCCCGGCGCAGTCGGCGGACAGCCGCGATCCTTCCCCGGCCAGCACCGTCACGGCATGGCCCCGCGCCAGCAGGCCGGCCACCGCATTGGTGAGGGTGAGCTCCACCCCCCCGCCGCGGCCGCTGCCCAGCCGACCCATCGGGGTGCTCACCAGCAGCACCCTCACGGGGCCACCTCCTGGGCCTCGGCCACGATTCGCTGCTCCAACTCCCACAGCGGCTGGCGCCGGTTGATCAGCAGCACCGAACCCAGGGCCACCCCAGCCCCCACCCACTGCAGCGGCCGCAGCTGCTCACCCAGCAGCAACACGCCGCAGAGCAAGGCAAACACCGGGGTGAGGAAGGTGAGGGCGGTGAAGCCGGTGAGATCGCCGGTGCTCGCAAACCAGAAGAAGAGTCCGTAGGCCAGGGCACTGCCCAACAGGGCTGCATAGAGCGCCAACAGCCACTGCAGCCCGTTCCAGGCGGGCCAGAGCGGGGCCGGCTCTGCGAGGAATGCCGAGCCCTGCAGCAACACGCCCGCCAGCAGGGGCACGGCGCCGATCAGCATGTGCCAGCCCGTGATCGCCACCGGGTCGCTGCGACGGCTGGCGTAGCGGCTGAGCACGGTGCCCACGGCCATGGCTGCCGCCGCCCCGAGCATCCACAGCTCACCGTGGCTCCAGGCCTGCACCCCCAGGGCCGCAGGCCCATCCAGCCACCAATGGCGCAGCAGCGGCGCCGGCAGGCCCAAACAAAGGATGCCCAGCAGCCCCAACAGCAAGCCCACCCAACCCACCGGGTTGATCGCCTCACCGAAGAAAGTGCGGGCCAGCAGGGCCACCAGCAGGGGCTGGGAATCGATCAGCACCGAGCCAAGGCCGGCACCGGTCTGGCCCAGACCCTGGGTGAGCAGGGCCTGAAAGACGGTGCCATCCACCAGGGCAAACACAATCAACCAGCCGCGATCGGCCGGATCCACCCGCAGCGGGCGGCCCAGGGCCACGGCCGCCAGCAGCACCAGGGCCCCCGCCGGCAGCAGCCGCA
>CAIOXF010000346.1 GCA_903862155.1 uncultured cyanobacterium
GGCGGCAGTACGCGGCGCCCACGCCCTCTACACCGATGTGTGGGCCTCGATGGGCCAGGAAGACGAGAAGGCGGAGCGGGAACGGGCCTTCAGTGGCTGGTGCCTCAACGAGGCCCTGATCGCCGAGGCCGATGCGCGCGCAATCGTGCTGCACTGCCTGCCCGCCTACCGGGGCCTCGAGATCAGCGCGGGCGCCATCGAGGGCTCCAGCAGCCGGGTGTTCGACCAGGCTGAAAACCGCCTGCACGCTCAACAGGCTCTGCTTGCCGCCCTGCTGGGCGGCATCTGAAGCCCAAAAACCACGCCAGAACTGGACAAACGGGCCACTGAGCGGTACATCTGTATCAGCCCAGCCTCGCCTGTGACCCAGTCCAGCCCCCAGCCGCTCACCTCCGCCCAGCAGGAGCTCTACGACTGGCTCACGGACTACATCGGTGAGCACCGCCACAGCCCCTCGATCCGCCAGATGATGCAGGCGATGGGGCTGCGCTCACCGGCGCCGATCCAGAGCCGGCTGCGCCACCTTCAGCAGAAGGGCTGGATTACCTGGCAGGAGGGCCAGGCCCGCACGCTGCAGCTGCTGGGTGGTGCCATCGGCGGCATTCCGGTGCTGGGTGCCGTGGCAGCCGGCGGCCTGGTGGAAACCTTCGACGACGTGCAGGAACGCCTGGATCTGGCGCCGTTGCTGGAGACCCGCGGTCTGTTTGCCCTCACCGTGAACGGCGACTCGATGGTGGATGCCCACATCACCGACGGCGACGTGGTGCTGATGGAGCCCGTGGGCGATGCCAGCCGACTGCGCAACGGCACGATCGTGAGCGCCCTGGTGCCGGGGAGCGGCACCACCCTCAAGCACTTCCATCGCCAGGGCAGCACCGTGACCCTGGAGGCCGCCAACCCGGCCTACGAGCCGCTGGTGCTCCCGGCCGACCAAGTGGCGGTGCAGGGGAAGCTGGTGGCGGTGTGGCGCCAGGTGTGAGCACCCCGGCGTTGTAAGCTCATTTCACGCCAGACGAGGCCAACGGCCAGGGCGAACGACCAGCGTTCCGTCCTTCTTGCGTATTCAAAAGGGGCCATAGCTCAGCTGGTAGAGCACCTGCATGGCATGCAGGGGGTCAGCGGTTCGAGTCCGCTTGGCTCCACTTTGAGAGACCTCTTGCATTGCAAGGGGTCTTTTGTTTTGTCCAGGCTGCCAGCAAAATCCCAAAGGCCCTGGTCGCGCAAAACCCAGCGCAAAACTGCGACAAGCCATGCTCCCCACCGAAGGGGGTCTCAGCAGGGCGGAGAAACGCCGAAGAAACCCCGTTCAAGAATGGCAATCGCCACCTGTTCGAGCGAACAGCCTTCGGCCTCGGCCATGGCCGCCAGCTTCTGGTGAAGCTCCGGCGGCACCACCACCGACAGCACACCCCCTGCCAACCCGGAGCTCTTCCGCAGCCCCTGGGCCGTCGCCATCGCCCTCGACACCGTGATCGGAGTCGGCATTACACCCTCATCACTGCAACTGCTTTTGTTCTACGTTTTTTCTTCCGTTTTCTCGATGGGTTCTTGTGCCTAGCGCCAACACCCGGCGCCGAGGTGTGGCGATGGGGTGGGTGGCAGAACTGGGGCAAATCCCCTGCAGATCCGCTGCAGGGCAGATCTCCTCCTCAAACCACTCCAAACTCAAGTCAGGCCAAGCCCTGCGTTATCTCCTCCTCAAGCCCCCCCTTGGTCTTGGTGCACGGCCTGCTGGACACGCCAGCGGTGTTTGACGGTCTGAAGCGGGAGCTGCGCGGGCGGCGCCATCCCCTCCTCACCCCAGCCCTGCCACTACGCCTGGGCCGCACCCCCATTCCAGAGGTGGCCGAACAGCTAGGGGGGCACATCGAGGCCGCCTTTGGCCTGCACGATCCCATCGACCTGCTGGGCTTCTCGATGGGTGGGGTGATCGCGCGTTGCTGGCTGCACTGGTTTGGCGGCCATCGGCGGATTCGCCGGTTCATCAGTGTGGGCAGCCCCCAGCAGGGCACGATCACCGCCCAGCCCTGGCCCCAAACGCTGTTCAAAGGGATTAGCGACCTGCGCTTTGGCAGCAGCCTGCTGCGCAGCCTGAACAGTGATCTCGATCGCCTGGCCCAGATCGAATGCCTCAGCTTCTATTCAGCGCTTGACCTTGTGGTGATGCCGGGTTGGCGGGCAGTGCTACCCATCGGCAGGCGAACCATGTTGCCGGTGCTCACCCATCCCCAGTTGATGCGCGATCGCGCTGCATTGCAACCGATCGTCCGCGAACTGCTGCGCCCCTGAATGCAACACAGAAGCGCTGTCTAGCCTGATGCCAACAGTCTGAACCGGTTCCGCCGATGGGCTGGCTGACCATCTCTTTGGCGGTGCGTTGGGTTTTGGGCTGGTTTTTGGGTTGGCGACTGCCAGCCTTAGTCGCCGCACAACCAACACAATCCCAAAGGATTTCCGTATTAATTCCGGCGCGCAATGAAGAGGCAACCCTTCCCCATCTGCTCCGTGGCCTAACGCAGCAATCAATCCAACCAACGGAAGTGATTGTGGTGGACGATCACTCCACCGATGCCACGGCAGAGACTGCCCAGACAGCAGAACAATCCCTACCCATCAAAGTGATTCAGCCACCGGCATTGCCCGAGGGCTGGTGCGGCAAAACCTGGGCCCTGCACCACGGGGTGATCGCCAGTTCCGGCGATGTGCTGGTGTTCCTCGATGCCGACTGTGAACCCGAGCCAGCTTTCCTGGCAAGCATCCTGGCCGTGCGGGAACAACTCGGTGGGCTGGTGTCTGTTCAGCCGTACCACCGCACCGAAAAACCCTACGAGCAACTCTCGCTGCTGTTCAATCTGGTGGGCCTGATGGCCGTACCCCTTGGTCCCCGCTGTGGTGTGGCCTTCGGTCCAGCCATGGCGACCAGTCGCGAGGATTACGGCCGCAGCGGCGGTCATGCCGGCGTGGCCGAGCGGGTGGTGGAGGATTGGTTCTTAGCCCACAACTATGAGCAAGCAGGGCTACCGGTGAGTGCTTTCATCGGCTTTGGCCAGATTGCCTATCGGATGTACCCCGGGGGCCTCAAAGACATGGTGCTGGGGTTTGACAAAAACTTCGCCACCGCCGCCGGCGAAGTGCGCTGGCCCTGGATGTTGGCCGTTCTGCTCTGGCTCTCGGGATTGTTCTGGGCAGCCTGGTGCCTACCGGCCGCGCTGCTGGGCTGGCCGCTGATGGGCAGCCACAACCTGGCCGTGAACGGAGTGCTTTACGGCTGCTTCGCGCTGCAGCTGCTCGTTCTCACACGGAGGGTGGGCCGGTTCAGCTGGATCAACCTTCTCTTCCCGATCCCTGTGTTGTTTTTCCTGGCTGTTTTTCTGCTGGCGATCATCAATCTTGAACGCGGCCAGGTGCACTGGAAAGGGCGGGTGTTCTCCACGCGCAGCCATGGCTGACCCTGCCGCAGCGGCCGTCGCGGTTCTTGGCTCTGCGGCCTTCTGGTTTGGCCTCTCCCTATTGGTGGGTGGCATCGCCAACTGGTTGCCGGCGCCATGGCTGATCTGTCCGCCCCTCGGGCCGATGGATCACTCCATTCCTGGCATCAAAACCTGGAAGCGATGGATCCCCGATGCGGGTGGGGCCCTGCCGCGGGGCGTCCCCAAGGCCAGCCTGGTGCGACGTAACCCTCAGGACCTGCAGCGACTGGCCCTGGAAACGCAACGGGCGGAATTGGTGCATTGGCTGCTCCTCAGCGGTTGGCTACCCACGCTGCTGTGGCTTCCCCCCATGGGTGTGGGGCTGAACCTGCTCTTCGCCTGCCTGTTCAATGTGCCGTGTTTGGTCCTGCAGCGCCACACCCGCAGCCGGGTGCTGCGCTGTTTACGCC
>CAIOXF010000347.1 GCA_903862155.1 uncultured cyanobacterium
AGCTTCTGCAGCACCTGGGAGGTTTCGCTGATCGCCGTGCCCGTGATCGTTTTCTCGAAGGAGCGGGCGATGTAGTTGCTGTACAGGCTCTGCCACTTCCAGCGGCTGATCATCTCCACGTTCTGGGCTTTCACCGTTTGGATGCCGGTGAGCACTTCCACCAGATGGCTCTGGGTGCGGGCATTTTCCTGGGCCGTGTCGCGGTATTGGCGGCGGAACAGGGGTGCACCGATCACCGTGAGACCGATCTGAATCGGCAGCACACACAGGGCAATCAGGGTGAGCAGCCAGCTGTAGATCACCATCACCACGATGTAGATCACCGAGAAGGCGGTATCCAGCAGCGTGGTGAGGGCCTGACCCGTGAGGAAATTGCGGATCTTCTCCAGCTCCGCAATGCGGGTTCCCAGTTCACCCACCGGCCGCCGGTCGAAGTAGTTGAGCGGCAAGCGCAACAGGTGATCGATCACCTCCGCACCCAGGCGCATGTCGATGCGGTTGGTGGTTTCGGTGAACAGGAATGTGCGCAGCGATCCGATCACCCCCTCCAGGATCGTGACCACCACCAAGGCAAAGCCGAGCACCTGCAGCGTGTCGAGGCTGCGCTGGCTGATCACCTTGTCGATGATCACCTGGATCAGCAGGGGATTGGCCAGGCTGAACAGCTGCACCACAAAGGAGGCGAGCAGCACCTGGCTGAGGATGCCCCGGTAGCGCTTGAGCGCCGGCCAGAACCAGTTGAAGCCGAAACGCTCCTCGGGAGTGCCGCTGCGCCGCTCCAGCAGCAGAAACTCAATGCCCTCCGGGAACACCTCCGGAAGGTCGGCCGGCGGCACCACCACCAAACCTTCGCGGGGCGAGGCCACATGCAGGCCGCGGGCGTTGGCGGCCCGCACCAGGGCAAAGCCTTCCTTCCAGGGAATCAGGGCCGGCGTTTGCAGGCGGGTGCCCTGGCTGGCCGGTACCCGCACGCCGCTCACATGCAGGCCCATCATCGCGGCGATGTTGCCGCAGAGCTGGAGATCGGGGGCCTGGCCGCGCCGCAGCGCATCGCGCAGGATCTTCTCAATCGCGTCGCGCCGGAAGGGAAGCTTCAACTCGGCCGCCAGCATCTGGAAGCAGGCCAGGGTTTCCTCCAGGGGCCCCTCACCGCGCTGCAGCCGGAAGGGCACCTGATCGCGCTGGCCGAGATCCAAACCGGAAGCCAGCGGCGTGCCACTGGAAGCGGGAACCAGCGCCGAAGCCGCCGCTCCAGGGTCAACCGAGCCCTCGCCAGCCGCCGGGCTGCCGGCGCCAGCGGCCGGGTCCACGATCGACGCGTACCAATCCAGCGGCACCCCGATCAAGCGGGGCGGCAGCGGCGGGTTCGCCGAGGGCACGCCCGCCGCGGGATCCAGCCGCGCCCCGAGCCGGTGCTCGGGCAAGTTGTGGCTGGCCGCCAGCAGCACCAGATCCGGATGCAACGCGGTCAGCGCCACCGCGCTGGGCTCAATCAGCCGAGCCGCCGACCGCACCCGCTCCATCTCCTTCAGCGCCCCGGCACCCTGCCGCGGGTGCGCCGTGAGCAGCTGCTCCACCAGCGCCAGCAACTCGGCCGTGAACAGATGCGCACCGCACCAGGCCGCGAAGCTGGGTTCCGTCTGCAGCAGGTCCAGGATCAGCGCGTCGGGGATGGCCCAGGCCTGCAACGGACACGCCGCAGTCACCAGCTCGCAGGCCTGCACCCGCAACAGCGAAGCCAACCCCACAAAGGTTCCCGGCCCCAGCTTCTCCACCGTGCCCAACCGCCCGCCATCGCGGCTCAGCAGGCGCGCCTGCCCCTCCGCCAGCAGCAGCACCTCACTCGGGATCGAGCCGGCCTGACTGAGCTCCTGACCCGTGGCGAACAGCTGGAGTTCACAGCGATCGTGCAACGCCTGCAAGCCGGAGTTCGACACACCGGCGAAGGCGGGATGGCTGCTGAACAGTGCGTGGGGAGGGGCCTGGGTCATCGGGGCTGGTCAGCGGCGGTGCTCAGCAGCTGGGCACGAAGCCCGTCCAGATTGCCCTCCACGGTGTGATCGAGCCACTGTTCAAACAACTCCTGACTCATCTGCAGGGCCATCGCGTCGTCAAACACCGCGGGTGTGAGCGATTCGAGGCGGAAGAGCAACCACCACTGCTCGATCCGAAAGGGTTCCTGCACCACAGCCACCGGCGCGGTGCGCAGCCGTTCCACCAGCTGCGGATGCGCCTGGGTGAGGGGCACGGGCCCCACGATGCCGCGGGTGGCCCGCTCCGGCCCCTCCGCGTACTGGGCCGCCAGATCCGCAAAGGTGGATTCCCCCTCCTGCAGCTGCAGGTAGAGCTCCCTCGCCAGGCCGCCGTCGTTGAGGCGCAGCAGGCTGTACACCACGCGATCGAGATGCTGCTTGCGATCCAGAAATCGCGCTTCCGCCTTGGCGCGATACAGCCGCTCGCAGTGGCGGCGCAGGCGCACCGGCCGCTCAACCTGAGCCGCCAGGGCCTCCGGGGTGAGCAC
>CAIOXF010000348.1 GCA_903862155.1 uncultured cyanobacterium
CCAGCTGGGCAGCCTTCTCATGCAGGGTGAGCGCAGGCGCGTCGTTGTTGGCCTTGCTGCTCTTGGCGCGGGGCATCCGGCCGGCTCGAGAACGGCTGATTCTATGGGCGGCGGCTGGATGAGCTGAACAACCTCAAGTGTTGAGGGTGCGGCGGATGTCCTTCATCAGCAGCACGAGGTGAAGGGGGTCCGTGGGGGAGGGCTCAAACTCCGGAATCAGGTGCTGGTAAAAGCCACGGGCCGACTCGTTTTCGGCGTGCACCACTAGTCCGCGGCAGCCGATGGCATCACTGAGTTGAGCCACACGAGCCACCACATCAGCGAGCAGGGCTGCACCAAGCCCCCGTCCTTCATGGCGCTGATCCACCCCCAACCGGGCCAGGAGCGCCACCGGCTGCGGATAGCGACCGGCTCCCCGGCGCATCCGCTCCGGCGCGGCCAACACAGCCACGCTGGCCATGCACCAGGCGTAGTAAGCCACCACATCTGGCTGTGCCGCTGGCGTCACCACGAAAACGCGTGTGGTGCCAGTGCCATGGGCCTGACGCGCCACATGCACCAACCACTGGGTCTGTTCCTGGGAGCGACAGCGAAAGCCTTCGAGCCGATGCTGGGGCGCCAGCAGGAGAGGAGCGGCGTAGGCCGTCATGGCTGCGGGGATGACACCTCCTGAAAGGGCGACGGCCGCTGCATCAGCCTCACAAGGCCGGGCAATTGGCGCGCTGGCTCACGGTTGATCCGCTCCCAGTCGGCCCAGGCCTCAGCATCGAGAACAAAATGCTCCCGATCGGCCAGCACCCGCTGTGCAGCCAGGCGCACGCTGACGAGCACGAAAGAACTGCGATCGGTTCCGGCGGCAGCGGCGGCACGGTCCAAGAGTTCCCGATCTTCCGGAGTGGCTCGAAGCTCGATCCGACTGGTCTTGGCCGCCGCCTTACGCACCGTTGTCCATCACGACGTACGGACACCGTACGGCTGATCTCCCGAAGCGGCAATTCAAGCGGTGAGCTCCGGCAGTTCCAGCCCCGGCAGCGCCTGGCGGCAGAGCTGCTCGCTTACCTCCCACAGCCGCGAGCCCTGGGCAGGATCGAGCGCTGCGGGCGCCACCCGGGCGGGGGCGGGCCAGCCGTTAAGGCCGCCGAAGCGGCTGGGGCCGTAGTGACCGCCGGGCTCAGCCTCAGGAGCGGTGGCGGCGAACAGCTGGGGCAGGGCCCCCATGGCGGCGCTCTGGAACAGGGGATCCATCAGCCGATAGGCCGCAGCCTCGAGGCTGGCGCCGCTGGCGGCCACCGAGGCGGGCTGCAGGTTGGTGCGGGCCAGGCCGGGGTGCGCCGCCAGCGACCACACGCCGCTACCGGCGGCCCGGAGCCGGCGCTGCAGTTCCAGGGCCAGCGCCACATTGGCGAGCTTGCTCTGGCCGTAGGCGGCCCAGCGGTCGTAGCGGCGCTCAGCGTTGAGGTCGCCGAAATTGAGGCGACCGAAGTACTGCGCTCCAGAGGTGACATGCACCACCCGGGCACCGGCCTGGGCCTGCAACAACGGCAGGAGCAACCGGGTGAGCAGGTAGTGCCCGAGGTGATTCACACCGAACTGCAGCTCGAAGCCCTGGCGGGTGCGCATCCGCGGCGGCGCCATCACCCCGGCATTGGCCAGCAGCAGATCCAGGCGGCCGTAGCGCTCCCGCACCTGCCGGGCGCCGGTCTGCACGCTCTCCAGATCAGCCAAGTCGAGCTCCAGCACGTCGAGAGCTCCGCCACCCGCACCAGCGAGCAATTCCTGGCGGGCCGCTTCCGCCTTGGCCCGGGAGCGACAGGCCAACACCACCGTGGCGCCACGGGCCATCAGGGAGCGGGCCGATTCCAAGCCCAGGCCGCTGTTGGCGCCGGTGATCAGGGCCACCCGGCCCTGCTGGCTGGGCATGGCGTTGGTCGTCCAGCGCTGGGGGAAGGAGCTGCTCATGTGTGTTGTTCCAACAG
>CAIOXF010000349.1 GCA_903862155.1 uncultured cyanobacterium
CGTCGCGGATGTCGCGCCAGGCCCAACCCATGCAGAAGCGCTGGGCACCGGCCTCCCGCGCCGCCCGGGCCCGCGCCAGCACCGGCTCCACCTCCAGCTCCGGCCGCCCGGTCACGTCGCTGCTGTGGTGCATCGACTGGGGGCAATAGGCGCAGTCTTCCTCGCAGCCACCGGTCTTCACGCTCAGCAGCGACGCCAACTGCACCCGGTAGCCGGGGTTGGCCTGCCGATGCACGGCCTGCGCACGCCAGAGCAGATCCATCAGCGGCAGCTCGAGCAGCTCCTGGATCTCGCCGGTGGTCCAGTCGTGCCGCACCTCCAGTGGCGTGAGCGCAAGCGGCGCTGCGGCGTCTGCAGCGGCGGGGCGGGTGGGGGTGAGGGTCAAGGCAGGGGAGCGATGGCTGCAGGAAAGGGCGCGTCAGGCACCGGCGGCATCAACGCCGCCGAAGCGGCGCTGGCGGCCCTGATAGTCGAGCAGGGCGGCGTGCAGGGCCCGCTCATCGAAATCGGGCCAGAGCACATTGGTGATGTGCAGCTCGGCATAGGCCAATTGCCAGAGCAGGAAGTTGCTGATCCGCTGCTCACCGCTGGTGCGGATCAGGAGGTCGGGGTCGCGCTCGCCGGCCGTATGGAGCTGGGCTGCGAACAGGTCCTCGTTGATGGAGGCTGGATCAAGCTCCCCGGCAGCAACCCGCTCGGCCAGGAGGCGGGCGGCCCGCACCAGCTCGGCCCGGCCGCCGTAGTTGGTGCACACGTTGAAGTGGATGCCGCTGTTGTGGGCGGTGCGGGCGGTGGCATTGGCGATCAGCTCCCGCAGCCCCGCCGGCAGGGGCTCAAGATCGCCGAGAAAGCGGATGCGCACCTGCTCCTGCTCCAGCGCCTCCAGCTCCCGGGCCAGCACCCGCTCGAACAGGGTCATCAGGAAGCCCACCTCCTCGCCGGGCCGGTTCCAGTTCTCGGTGGAGAAGGCGTAGGCGGTGAGGGCACCGATGCCCCAATCGGAGCAGAGGCGCAGGGTGCGCTTGAGCGCCTCCACCCCTTCCCGGTGGCCCATCACCCGGGGCAGACCGCGGCGGCTAGCCCAGCGGCCGTTGCCATCCATGATCACGGCCACATGGGCCGGCAGCCGCGTGGCATCCAGATCGGCCGGCAGGGGGCTGCGCTTGCTGGCAGTGGTGGTCGCCAGGGCGCGACTCATCCGCGTGTATCCGGCGTGTCCTTGGCCACGCTACGCCCACTGGCCAGCCGCGCCGTGAGCAGGTCGTGCAGGCGGCTGCTGGTGATCGGCCGCTCAAGGCGTCCCTGGCAGGCCAGCGAGAGGGTTCCGGTTTCTTCCGACACCACAATCGCCAGGCAGCGATCGAAGCGTTCGGTGAGCCCCAGGGCCGCCAGGTGCCGGGTGCCGTAGCGGTTCAGCCCCTGGCGAGACAGGGGAAGGATCACCCCCGCCGCCACGATGCGGTTGGCCTTCACCAGCACGGCACCGTCGTGCAGCGGTGTGTCGGCGGCGAACAGATTGAGCAGGAGATCCACCGACAACTGGGCATCCAGCGGGATCCCCGGATTCAGGAAGTCTTCCGGGCGCAGATCACTGCCCACATCCACCACGATCAGGGCGCCCCGGCGGGACTGCGATAGACGCCCGGCGGCCTCACTGAGCACACCAACCGAACCGGAGAGCAGCTGATCGCCATTGCGGCTGCCACACAGCACCGCCAATCGGCCCGTGCCCAGCAGCTCCATCAGCCGCCGCAGCTCCCCCTGCCAGAGGATCGCCAGTGCCAGGCTGCAGGCCAGCACCAGGGCGTCCACCAGCTTGGCCGTGAGCGGCAGGTTGGCGTAGCGCTGCACGGCCCAGGCAAAGGCCACCAGCAGCAGGTAACCCCGCAGCAGCCAGAGGGTGCGGGCCTCGGTGACCCGACCCAGCACCAGCACCCCCAACCCCACCGCGAACAGCAGATCCACGATCAGCCGGACGTCCACCGGGAAGGGCAGGGGGGCAATGGAGAAGACGAGGGGAAGCGGCGCCTGCAGCAGTTCAACCAGCCGCAATGCGCTCACACATCCCCCGAAACCATCAACTCATGCTACCGATGCGAGTCGGGCGGGCAGAACGTCGTAGCGCAGTAGGTCTTCCGGCTGCTCACGGCGCTGCACCAACTCCGCCTGGCCCTCACCCACCAGCACCGCGGCGGGGCGGGGAATGCGGTTGTAATTGGAACTCATCGAGGCGTTGTAGGCCCCCGTGGCCAGCACCACCAGCACATCGCCACTGGTGGCGGGGGGCAACGGGGCGTTCTTGAGCAGCACGTCGCCGGATTCGCAGTGCTTACCGGCCACGGTGACGGTTTCGCTGGCCTCGGCCATGGGGCGATCGGCCAGCAGCGCGGTGTACTGCGACTGATAGGTGATCGGCCGGGGGTTGTCGCTCATGCCGCCATCCACGGAGAGATAGGTGCGGATGCCGGGGATTTCCTTGCGGCTGCCGATCTCGTAGAGGGTGACGCCGGAGGTCGCCACCAGCGAACGGCCGGGCTCACACAGCAGCCGCGGCAGCTCCAGGCCCCGGTCCCGGCAGGCGTTGGCCACGGCCTCGGCCACCGTGCGCACCCACTCCTCGATGCTCGGCGGATCGTCGCTGGCCACGTAGCGAATCCCCAGGCCGCCGCCCACGTTGAGGTCGGCCACGGGATGGCCCAGGGAACGGGCCAGCTGGAGGGCGTCGGCCATCACCCCGGCCAGGTCGCGGTGGGGCTGCAGTTCAAAGATCTGGGAACCGATGTGGGCATGCAGGCCGGTGAGCCGGGCCCAGCTGCAGCCCTGCAGATGGCGCAGCACGGTGTCGAGCTGATCGGGGTCGAAGCCGAACTTGCTGTCGAGGTGGCCGGTGCGGATGTATTCGTGCGTGTGGCACTCGATGCCCGGGGTGAAGCGCAGCATCAGCCGCACCGGCTCGGAGAAGCCGGGGGCCAGCTCGGCCAGCAGCTCCAGGTCGCGCCAGTTATCAGCCACCACGGTGACGCCGCGCCCGGCCGCCAGGGCCAGCTCCTCGCGCGATTTGTTGTTGCCGTGCAGCACGATGCGTTCGGCCGGCATGCCGCCCTGGAGGGCCGTGAGCAACTCACCGGCACTCACCGCATCGAGGCCCAGCCCCTCGGAAGCCACCAGAGCCGTGATCGCCAGGGAGCTGTTGGCCTTAGAGGCGTAGAGGGCCAGGGACGGGCCGGGATAGTGCTGCTGCAGGGCCTCGCGATAGGCCCGGCAGGTGCCGCGCAGGGTGGCCTCATCCAGCACGTACAACGGTGTGCCGTAGGTGCGGGCCAGCTCGCTCAGCCGGCAACCGCCCACTTCGAGGCGGCCTTCGCTGTCGAGGCTGGTGGTGATCGGCGCCAGGTTGCGATTCGGGCTGGCGGTGTCGCGCCCGGCCTCAAACGGCTGGCTGCCCACCCGGGGGTCGCAGGAGATCACCATGGGAGGGCGGCTGCCAAAGGGCATACGAATGTACGGAACTCCCCCGGTGGCGGGCCGTGAGCCACGAACACCTGGATCTACAGAGGCGAGCCTGCGCGCCCTGGAGCCATGCCACCTTGAGCCGTGCATCGCCCTCGACGAGCGCTGCCTTGGGGGCCTCTGGAGCAGCCGTCAGTGGGCCACGGAGCTGGCCGAACCGCAGCGGCCCGGCCTGGGGATCTGGCTGGAGGAGCAGCTGGTGGCCATGGCCTGCGGCTGGCTGATCCTCGAAGAGCTGCACATCACCCTGGTGGCGGTGGATCCGGGCCAACGCCAGCGCGGACTGGGCCGCCGGGTGCTGGAGGCCCTGCTGGCCGAGGGCCGCAGCAGGGGGGC
>CAIOXF010000350.1 GCA_903862155.1 uncultured cyanobacterium
AAAACCATCCACCGGCTGCTGGAGTTTGATCCCACCAGCTACGGCTTCCGTCGCAACAGCGAACTTCCGCTGGAGTGCGACCTGCTGGTGGTGGATGAAACCTCAATGGTGGATGGGCCATTGATGGCCTCACTGCTGGCCGATGTCATCGCCAGCGGTGCGATCCCGGTGACGCGTTTGAGCGAGGTGTTCCGCCAGGCGGCCAGCAGCCGGATCATCACCACCGCCCACGCGATCAATGGCGGCACCATCCCCGATCTGCGCGCTCCGGCAGAGGGAGCCACCACCGACTTCTATTTCCTTCCGGCTGAAACCCCTGAGCAGGCGGTGGCCCTGATCCTCAAGGTGGTGGGTGAGCGCATCCCGATCCGCTTTGGCCTTGATCCGATCAGCCAGGTGCAGGTGCTCTGCCCGATGGCGCGCGGCGGCTGCGGTTCCCGGGCGCTGAACATCGAGCTCCAGCAGTTGCTCAACCCCGATCCCTCCGAGCAGGTGGAGCGATTCGGTTGGCGCTTTGCCTCCGGCGACAAGGTGATGCAGATCGCCAATGACTACGAGAAGGAGGTGTTCAACGGCGATGTGGGCACCATTGATGCGATCGACTCTGACAACAGCGAACTGAGCGTGCTGTTTCCCACCACCGAGGCCGGCGCTGCAGGCAGCCGGAGCGTGGTCTATGGCTGGGGTGAACTGGACAACCTGGTGCCGGCCTACGCCTGCACAATCCACAAGAGCCAGGGCAGTGAATACCCGGCGGTGGTGATCCCCCTACTCACCCAGCACTACGCGATGCTGCAGCGCAATCTGGTGTACACGGGCATCACCCGCGGCAAGCAGCTGGTGGTACTGGTGGGCCAGAAGAAAGCTTTGGCCATGGCCACCAAGAACCACCTCGGCCGCAGGCGCTACACCAAGCTCGCCGAGTGGCTGGAAAGCCTTTGATTCGCCCGGGCTTGCCAGAGGAGCTGGGCCTCTTCCTCAGTGATGGCCGGGTCGTGGGGGAACGTTTCCCCGGCCAGTCAGACGCTTGGTAGGCCCGGATCTGCGCTGAGGTGGCTCCCAAGGGGCCGGTTGATGGGGGTGATCAGGCTGATCCTCCCCCGCTTTGGCTGGAGCCATGAAGCCCCCTTCATGAAGACCGGTTGCCTCCGGTGACGAGCCGTGTCGAACAGGCTGCTGGAGTTGCCGCTCCTGGTCGGCGGGGCGATGGTGGTTGCAACGGGATTCGGAGGCTCCAATGACGGACGATGTCCCCCCTGAGCAGGCAGTAGGAGTGCGCTGACGATCCGGCCCCTGCTCCAACAAGCTCAACGGATCTCTGACGTTCCTGGCGTGTCGCGCCAGTTTTCAGCAACAGCCCCGCCGTCCACTGCATCGCTCGAGGTGCCCCGGACCAAGGAACGTCCCAATTGACACCTGGCCCCAGGTGCCAGCGCCAGCAGCTCCGCCCACAACCAAAGATTCCCTGATCTACAACGATCAACCGACCGCACAGCTGCGCCCAACCCCCTCGGGAAGGCACCACGGCTGAGCAGGCAAATGCCCGGAGCCGACGCTCCGGGATTTGTTGTTTTGGGCTGATCAGAAGTGGAACAAGACGTCGTACCGGCTGTACTCGGGATTGCTCAATCCCTCCCGCTGGAGCATGCGGCGTAGCGCGATGATTTCAGCGCGTTGGGCCACGATGATCTGCTGGGCCAGGCGATGCACGGTGGTGTTGGTGCTCTTCTTCAGCGCATCGTGAGCCATCTGAAGGGCGCCGCCGTGATGGGCAAGCATTCCTTCGAGAAACCACACCACGCGGTTGTCTCGCGTGGGTGTCGTGCCCATCATCCGCATGGCCTCGATTTGGGCTTCGCTCATCCGCTCGAGTCCGGCCATGGTGTTTGGATCCCCGGCGGGCCTGAGCGCTACGGGATACACCGGCGCTTCTGGATACCAGGCTTTGCGCCATTGCCCCATGGCTTTGATCTCCCGGGCCTGCTCACTCCAGATGCTGTTGGCCAGGGCACCGACGCCGGGTGAGCCGATGTTGAACACAAACTCACTCATGCGCAGGGCGCCGGTGTGGTGTTGCACCATCGCGTCGAGCCAGCGCAGGTCGTAGGTGGCGCCGGCCGGGCCCACATCGTGGTTG
>CAIOXF010000351.1 GCA_903862155.1 uncultured cyanobacterium
CGGGCCCCTGCTGGCCTACGAGCCAGAGCGCAACTTCCCCGGCACGCCCGGCACCTCAGCCCTGAGTGCAGCCCTGAAATTCGGCACGATCAGTCCGCGCCAGTGCTGGCAGGCCGCCCAGCAGGCGCGCGAGCTGGCCCGCAGCGAGGAGCAAAGCCAGGCGATCCAGGTGTGGGAGCAGGAGCTGGCCTGGCGCGAGTTCTATCAACAGGCGCTGTTCCACTACCCCGAGCTGGCCGATGGTCCCTACCGCCCCCAGTGGCGCCACTTCCCCTGGGAGAACGACCAGGGGCGCTACGGGGCCTGGTGCGAGGGTCTCAGCGGCATGCCGATCATTGATGCGGCGATGCGGCAGTTGAACGCCAGCGGCTGGATGCACAACCGCTGCCGCATGATCGTGGCCTCCTATCTGGTGAAAGACCTGATCTGCGACTGGCGCTGGGGCGAGGCCGCCTTCATGGAGCGCCTGGTGGATGGGGATCTGGCGGCCAACAACGGCGGTTGGCAGTGGAGCGCCAGCAGCGGCATGGATCCCAAGCCGCTGCGCATCTTCAATCCCGCCAGCCAGGCCGCCAAGTTCGACCCCCGCGGCGACTACATCCGCACCTGGCTACCTGAGCTGCGCCACGTGAGCACGGCCGATCTGATCTCCGGGGAGATCACGCCGATGGAGCGGCGCGGCTACCCGGCGCCAGTGGTGAGCCACAAGAAGCAGCAGGCCCGCTTCAAGGCTCTCTATGCCGCGCTTCCCGGGGGTTGATTAGGGGTCAGCGGCTGCTCAGTTGCGCTGGGCTGGTTGCCAACGTTCGATGATGCGATCCACCTCTCCCTCGAATTTCAGTTCGCCCAGGGCGACGTTGATCGCATTCAGCGTGATTTCATTGAGGTTTGCGCCCACGGCAAAAGCCTGAGGAGTGCGGTAGAACGTTCTGCCGACGATTTCATAGGCGTCGGGATTGGTCAGTTTTCGCTTCATTAAATTGATGCTGGCCGAGTCGGCCAGAATGCTGCCAACTTTGCCTTGCTCGAGGCTAGCCAGCATGGCGCCTGAGTTGTCGAAGGGAACAATCATCTTCAGCTGATCTTCGACTGGCAACAGTGCGTCAGCTGAGCGGTCCAACCACGCTTGGGCCACGGTGTGGGCATCCACGCCGATCTTGTTTTCGAGCGCTGAACGCAGGGCGTCCGCATTGCTGATGTCGACGGGTTCGGAGGCTTGGAGTACCACGCTGGTTGTGCCAGCTACAAAGATCGAGGTGATCACAAGGCGGACAAAGTTATTAAGCGCAATGATCGACATGCTGAGCGGTGCCGAGCCCATCTTGTAGATGCCCGTGCCCATGGCAAGCATCATCCATCCTTTGTAGAAGGTGTCTCGTTTGTTATCGCCAACAATGTCCCGATGCTGGAATTCTCGCGATGTGATCCAGAGGATCAGAGCGAAGCCAAGGCCGAGGCCGATCAGCAGGCCGATCGAATCTCGGATGATCGCGCTGGCCCGTAGGTTGTTGATGATCGTTGCGAAGTTGCTCTGCTTGCGTCGGGTCAGCAGGGAAAGCCCGTCGTCGCTGTAGGGCGTTGTGAATGTGGCTTCCTGCAGTCGAAACGGAGTGATGTTCAGGCAGGACACCACCAGATCGATCTGGCCAGCACCAGCCGCGCGAACGGCTGCGTCCGCTCTGGGGAGTGCAACGAAGGTGTGGCGCAGGTTGGCTCTGCTGGCCACCTGGTGCCAGACGTCGACGGCGCTGCCGCTGAAGCTCCTGTTGACCACATCCGAGCAGGGGGCCTGGTCGTCGACCACGCCGATGCGGAGCACGCCCTGTGCCGCTGCCGGCGGCGCCAAGCCAAGCGCCACGACACCCAACAGACCCAGCCATCGATTCCGCTGGCTGACGATTCGCTGCACGCACGGGGACTGCATGAAAGCGATGCTGCCTGACTCAGGCCGCAACCGCCGGTTGGCGCATGCCCACCAGCTGACTGAGTACACCGATCACCCGCTGTTGCAGCTCGACGCTGAGTTCGGGGAAGATCGGCAAGCTGAGCACCTCCGTGCAGAGACGCTCGGTGATCGGCAGGGACCCGGGGCCGTAGCCCAGCCCCGCATAAGCGGGCTGGCGATGAATGGGGATCGGGTAGTAGATGATCGTGATCACACCCGCCTCCTGCAGTTGCTTCTGGAGCCAGTCGCGGCAGGCGGATTCCGGCAGGCCGAAGCGGGCGCTGTCGGCTGAGGGCATACAGGCTTGGCTGCCGCAGCCGTTGCTATTCGCCGTGGTGCAGGCCTTGCCAGTGCCGCAGCTGGGCACGCGCACCACGAACTGGTTCCAGCTGTGGCCGGCGGGGCCGGCTTCCGGCAGCTGGATGGCCTGCAGATCAGCCAGGTGCTCCTGGTAGCGGGCGGCGATGGCCCGGCGACGCTCCAGCCAGCCCTCCAGGTGGGGCAGCTTCACGTTGAGCACGGCCGCCTGGATGGCGTCGAGGCGGCTGTTGTAACCGAGTGAGGTGTGCAGGTAGCGGCGCGGCATGCCATGCACCGCCAGCTCGCGCATGGTTTGGGCTAGCCCGGCATCGCGGCAGGTGAGGGCACCGCCGTCGCCCGCGCCGCCGAGGTTCTTGGTGGGGAAGAAGCTGAAGCAGCCCACATTGCCCCAGCTGCCCACGGGCTTGCCGGCCCAGCGGGCACCGGTGGCCTGGGCGCAGTCTTCCACCACCTTCAAGTTGTGGCGCTCGGCAATGGCGCATACCCGCTCCATGTCCACCGGGCGGCCAAAGAGGTGTACCGGGATCAGGGCCTTGGTGGCTGGCGTGATCGCCGCTTCCGCCTGATCCAGATCGATCAGGTAGCTGGCGGGATCCACATCCACGAACACGGGGGTGGCGCCCACGGCGCTGATCGCCTCGGCGGTGGCGAAGAAGCTGAAGGAGGCGGTGATCACCTCATCCCCCGGCCCGATGCCCAGGCCGCGCAACGCCAG
>CAIOXF010000352.1 GCA_903862155.1 uncultured cyanobacterium
GAGATCAGCAGCAGGCCCACATCCATCGACAGGGGTGGCAGCACAAACGGCAGCACCAGAGGGTGGGCAAACATCCGGTGGGTGGGGCGCCAACTAAGCTGACCTTAATCGTTGCTTTTGGTGCCCACGGCCGCATGATCGAAACGTCCGGTGTGATTGAGAAAGAGCAGGGAAACGGGTTTTACCTCGTGACCCTCGAGCAGCCGGCCGGACACCAGTGCCTCTGCCGTGCGGCGGGCAAGCTCACCAAATTCCGCATCAAATTGCTCGCTGGCGACAAGGTGCTTGTGGAGATCTCCCCGTACGACCTCACCCGCGGCCGCATCACCTACCGGGAGCGCAACGCCGGAGCCACTGGTCCCCGTCCGGGCGGTAACCGTCCTGGTGGTCCTCGCCGCCGCTGAAGCCGGTCCACAGCCCACCTTCCAGTTCTCAGCTCAAGAAAAAGGCCCCTGGGCCGTTAGGCACCGGGGGCTTTCTGTTGCCAGGGGGCGCCTTAGGCCGGAACCCCAAGCAGTTGCTCCAGCGCCGCTTTGAACTCACTGCGCTGCTTCACGCCCTTGAACTGCTGCTTCAGCTCCTTGTTCATGAAGATCTGAACCGTGGGCGTGCCGGTGACTCCGGCCTGCTGGGCGATCTCCTGCTCGGCCTCGATGTCGATCTCCACGCCCTGGGCGGCGCCGCCGAGCTCATCGAGCACACGCTTGAGCTGGGGCTTGAGCACGTGGCAGGGGCCGCAGGTGGGGGAGGTGTACACCACCAGCAGGGGCTTGGTGGTGTCGTGATAGAGCTTGCGCAGGGCGTAGCCCCCCTTCTGCCACAGGGCGTTGGGGTCGTAATTCGACTCGTCGCTCACCGCCGCACTGGGCTGGGTCGCCGGGGTCGGTTCGGGATCCACTGGGGTGTGGCTCACCGTGACGGCCAGGTTGTGGTGGGTGAGCCAGCGCTCGGCGGCCAGGGCGGCCTGGCAGCCGCTGCCGGCGGCCGTGATTCCCTGGCGCCATTCCGCATCGGCCACATCACCGGCGGCATACACGCCGTCGATGCTGGTTTCCGGCCGGCCGGGCTTGGTGAGCAGGTAGCCGTGGCTGTCGAGCTCCAGCTGCCCTTGCACCAGGCGGGTGTTGGGGGTGTGGCCAATGGCATAGAAGAGGCCCTTCACCGCCAGGGTTTCGGTGGCCCCGTTGGTGGTGTCGCGCAGGGTGATGGCGCCCATCCAGTCGCCACCGCTGGCGTCGGCCACCTGGCGGTTCCAGTGCACCGTGATGTTGGGGTTGGCCATCACCCGATCGGCCATGGCGGCACTGGCGCGCAGCTTCTCGGAGCGCACGATCAGGTGCACATGGCTGCCGTACTTGGTGAGATATACGGCCTCTTCGCAGGCCGAGTCGCCGCCGCCCACCACGGCCACCGGCTCATTGCGGAACTGGGGTGTGGCGCCATCGCAGATGGCGCAGGCGCTGATGCCCTTGCTCCAGAACTGGCCTTCGCTGGGAAGGCCAAGGCGGTTGGCGCTGGCGCCGGTGGCCAGGATCACGCTGTGGGCCTCGATCGTGCGGCCTTCGGCGGTGATGCGGAACGGACGCTGTGACAGATCGATGGCGGTGGCGTCGGTCTCCACCAGCCGGGTGCCCCAGCGCACGGCCTGGGACTGCATCCGGTCCATCAGATCGGGCCCCAGGATCCCGTCGGGGAAACCAGGGAAGTTCTCCACATGGGTGGTGGTCATCAGTTGACCACCGGGGATGCCGCCGTCCTGGAAGCCGGTGATCAGCAGCGGCGAGAGATTGGCTCGGGCGGCATAGATGGCGGCGGTGTAGCCGGCGGGGCCGGAGCCCACGATCACCACGTTTTCCACGGCAGGAGCACCGCCGCTGGGGATGGAGGACGCGACCAAGGCTGCTTAGGCGGAGTGACTATGAGTTGAGCCTAAGGCGTGGGCGCGCAGAGCGCGAACCCTGCTGTGCGGGAGGAAAGTGTCGCGTTCTGTGACGCATGGACCTCCGTCGCACCTGCGCGCTAACGCAGTGCCGAAAAGGGGCTTAATGTTTTCTTCGGATTTCGGGAGTGTTTTTAGATCTCGAGCAGGCCGTCGCTTTGCGGCTTAAGGCGTTGGTGCAGATCGCGCGGCACCATCAGCACGGTGGAATCCAGAAGCTCCGGGTGTTCATCGAGGCAGAGCAGCCATTCCCTGAATTCCTCGTTCAGGGCGTAGCTCTCCTCGTACTGCTCCAGGCAATCCAGGGTTGCTGCACGGGCCATCGCCCAGCTCACGGCAACGGTCAGTCGGCGCTGTACTGCGGCGTTCATCGCGTCCATGGCGTGATCCCCGGCGTTGGTCGCACCACGCTGCCGAGCCGCGCGTCATCCCGGAGTATTGATTGACACAACGTCGCATTCATTCGAGCTGCAGCAATGCAGCAGCAGTAATTTCGCTGCGATGTGCTAAGAGGAATGGCGCAGGAATTGGGGTAATTCCGGCCCACGCATTCGGATGACCTCGCCGGCCCTTTCGTCGATGGCTTCCATCGGCAGCAATGGGCTGCCGCCGTTGCCGATGGCATTGGCGCTGCTAACTGCGCGCGGGCGGATCAGGTAAGGCTCGCTCAGCGACCAGCTGCGGGCATAGCGGATGAGCAGCGGATCGGCGGGAGCGAACACGAAGGAGGGATCCCGCGGCACGGCCTCCAGTTCCGCCCGGCTGCCATCCGTGCGCACCGCCCGGGTGATGGCCTGCACGAAGCGGCTCCGGGTCACCACCGTGGTGAGGTAGGCCACCACCCGCACCCGCGGGGCATCGAAGCCTTCGGCGCACATGTCGATGCTCACCAGCCAGTCGGCCGCGCCGCCCCGGAAGGCGGCCATCCGCTCGGGGGCCTCGGCATCCTGGGAGTGCACCAACTGCACCCGGTCGCCCTGCTCCTCGAGCAGGCCGCTGATACGCCGGGCGTGGGCGATGTCGCGCGCCACCACCAGCCCTCCGGCCTCCGGATGGCTATCGCGCACCTGCTCCAGCCGGCGCCGGGCCTTGAGCAACAGCTGCAGGGCGATGCTGCTGTCGTCGCCCAGCTGGATCGCCCGGCGCAGGTTGCGGGCCCGCCAGCTCTCGCGTTCCTCCGCGGAAAGCGGCGAGGTTTCAAGGTCGCCTGGCTGGTTGCGGCGGCCGTGGTCCACCCAGCCGTCTTGGAAGCGAAATTCCAGGGGCCGCACATCCCCGGCGGCGATCAGCTGGCGCGGCTCCACGCTCAGATCCGGCGCGATCCGCTCCACGATCTCCTGCCCCTCTTGCACCTTCACCCGGCGGGCGGCACAGAAGGCCAGGTTGTCGGCACGGAAGGGTGTGCCGGTGAGCCCCAGCCTGAGCTGGGCGGTGCCGGTGAGGCTGCTGAAGGCATGGCCCCAGGCAGCCGCTTCCGGTTCATCGGGATCGAGCCCCAGGTGATGCACCTCATCGGCGATGGCCTGCCAGCGGCCCAGGCCGATGACGGGCAGCTGGGCCAGCAGTTGCTGGCGGTTGCGTCCAGCGCTCTGGTAGCTGATCAGCAGGCCATCCCAGGGAGCATCGCTCGCCTGCCAGTCGGGATCCCAGGCCGTCAGCCGCAGTCCCAGGCGGGCGGCAGCCTGCTGCCACTGCTCGCCGATTGAGCTGCGGTGGCAGAACACCACGAAGCGATCCAGGCGCTGCTCGTGCTGCAGGCTGCGGAAGCTCAGCAGGGCCCCCAGGGTTTTGCCCGCCCCGGGGCCGGCATGCACTAGCACGTCGTGGCCAGTGGGGTCGGGGCGCAGCAGCCGGGCCCGCAGCAGCTGGATCAGTCGGCTCTGCCACTCCCGCGGCCGTACGGGCTCTCCACCCGGGCCCTGGGGGCCAGATCGCCGGCTGCCGCTGGGCTGGAGCTCAAAGGAGGGCATGGCCATCACGCCATTGTGGGGCCGATGGCGCGTGTTGATGAGTGTTCTGGCCTATGGGCATGCCCCAAGGGCTGACTACCTTTCTGGCCAGGTTCCGCAGGCCGGCCCGTTCCGGCCCCTTGCGCCATGGACCATTGCACCCAACCCTGGAGCCTGCCGCCGGAGGGCTTCCGCCGGCTGCTGGAGCTCTGCTGGCAGCACGAGTGCGACCTCGACCCGATGATCCTGCGGGCCCGGCTGCTCCGGCACCAGGGCAATCGCCTGCAGGCTGCCAGCGTGGAGCAGGAGCTGCTGCCCCTGTTCTGATGCCGCTGGAGCTGCCGCAGCAGCTGGGGTTGGCGCCGTTCTATGAGCGGTTGCCCTGGCGTGGGGCCGATCTGCAGACCCTGCGCGACACCCTGCGGCCCGTGCCGCTGCCCCCGGATCAGGGCAGCCCCGTGGAGCTGCCGGCGGGCCGGCCTCCTGGGGTGCAGCCGTGTAAGGCGCCTGAGCGCCTGCTGGCCCTGCTGGATCCACCGCTCACCGGGGCTGGGCCCCTGGCGCTGGTGGTGTTGCTCCATGGCCTGGGCGGCTCCAGTTCCAGGGAGGGCCTGCGCCGCCTCGGCTGGGCCCTGCAGGGCGCTGGCTTTGCCGTGCTCCGGGTGAACCTGCGCGGCGCCGATCCAGGCCGCCATCTGGCCCCCGGCACCTATGCCGCCAATAGCAACGCCGATCTGCTCCCGGCCCTGGCGCAGGCGCGCCTGCTCGCGAAGGGCCGCCCACTCCTCGGAGCGGGCGTGTCCCTGGGGGGCACCCAGCTGTTGAATGCGGCCCTGGAGGCTCCGGGACTGCTGGATGGACTGGCCTGCGTCAGCAGTCCCCTGGATCTGGCGGCCTGCTCAGCCCAGATCGAGCGCCGCCGCAATGCGGTGTACCAGCGTTGGTTGCTGCAGCGGCTGGTGCTCCAGACCCTGGCCGATCCCTTCGGTGTGCCGGCCGAGGAGCGTGAGGTCCTGGAGGCTGGAAGCGGCCCGCGCACGATTCGGGCCTTTGACGCCGCCATCACCGCCCCGCGCTGGGGCTATCGCTCCGTGGCGCACTACTACGCCGAAGCCAGTCCCATCAAGCGCTTGCTGGAGGGGAGCCCGCTTCCCCCCACCCTGCTGGTGCATGCCCTCGACGACCCCTGGGTGCCGGCCGCAGCCACCGCCCGGGTGGCCGAGACTGCCGATGGCCAAGGGCTGCAGGTGGTGCTCACCGCTCGCGGCGGCCACAACGGCTTCCATGGGGTGGGTGATGCCCCCAATGGCTGCTGGAGCGACCGACTCGTGGCCCGCTGGCTCAGCCGTTTGGTGCAGGGCTGAACGGCATCCGCTCTACCACCCACTCCTCGATCGGCGTGCCGCCGATCACGTGCTCCCGCAGGATCCGCTCGATCCGCTCCGGGCTCACCTCCCCGTACACCACGCCTTCCGGCCAGATCAGGAGCACTGGCCCGCCGCTGCAGATCCGCAGGCAGTCGGCCTTGGTGCGCAGCACGATGCCCTCGGGCCGCCGGGCTGGATCCTCCAGCCCCCACTCCCGCACCAGTCGCTTGAGGGTGTCCCAGCTGGCGGCACCGGCTGCCGGATCGCAGCAGAGCGCCTTGGTGGGGGTGGCGCAGAGCAGCAGGTGGTGGCTGATCACACCGGCAGGGCAGCCGGTGCCTTGGAGCTGAGGGCGGTGGCGGCTTGGTTCACGGCCTGGCGGGCCCAGCTGTCCACGGCCAGCACGTCGTCGAGCGAGGGATTGGCGGTGAGGTCGGCCTTGTGGCGGTCGCACACCCGCTCGATCAGCCGGGGGATATCCAGGAAGTGCACCTGCTCCTCGAGGAACAGGGCCACGGCCTGTTCGTTGGCGGCGTTCATCACCGCCGGCATCGTGCCGCCGGCGCGTCC
>CAIOXF010000353.1 GCA_903862155.1 uncultured cyanobacterium
AGGTGGCCGAACTCGCCGCTAACGGCTATCACCCCATGCCCTGGCTGGAGGGCAACGACAGCCTGCGGGCCGCCATCGAGCTGATTGGCAGCGGCCACTTCAGCGAGGGCAACCGCGAGCTGTTCCACCCCCTGTTGGCCAGCCTCACCAGCCACGACCCCTTCCAGGTGGTGGCCGATGCCGCCGATTACAGCCGCGCCCAGAACGCCGTCGATCGGGCCTGGCGCGATCCCGGCGGTTGGGCAAGGTCTTCGATCACCAACACGATGCGCTGCGGCTTCTTCAGCAGCGATCGCTCGATCACTGAATACGCCGAGCGGATCTGGAATCTGCAGCCGGTGCCCGTGGGCAACTAAAGCGTTGGTGTGATCAGGGTGTGACCCGCCACCGCGGGGTTAGGACGGTCATGAGCGGATTCAGCGTCAGAAATGCGCCGCAATCCATCCTTGCGGCCCAATGCATGCCGCCCCAACGCAGCGCGTCAGCAGCGCCGTGCAGCGATCCCCTGTGTTGAATTCCTGATCACACAATCACTGGGATCGCAGCAGCTTGTGTTCCAACGTGATGACAAACAATCCAGCTGCATTGCCATCACCCGGCGCCGGCTTCAGAACGGAGAACAGCGGATCTGATCGCCATTGGCACAGTTACTCATTCCCAGGGAGAGCCATCCTGGAGAAGCCCGGGTGGCAGCCACCCCTGAAACCGTGCATCGCCTCGCAGGTCGGGGCCTGAAGGTGCTGATCGAGCGGGGTGCCGGCGTGGCCTCCGGCTTCCACGACAACGCCTACAGCGATGCCGGTGGCGAGCTGGTGGATGCCAACCACGACGCGTGGGGGGATGTGCGTGGCGTGCTCTGCGTCCAGCCCCCATCACCGGAACGGCTCGGCAGGCTGAGCTCCGGTGCGCTGCTGATGGGCCTGCTGTCGCCCCACAGCGCCCACCATCTGGTGGACACCCTGGTGAGCCGCGAGGTGTCGGCGCTGGCGCTGGAGCTGCTGCCCCGCATCAGCCGCGCCCAGGCCATGGACGTGCTCTCCTCCCAGGCGAGCATCGCTGGCTACAAGGCCGTGCTGCTGGCCGCCGCGGCCCTCAACCGCTACGTGCCCATGCTGATGACCGCAGCCGGCACGATCCAGCCCGCCCGCTGCCTGATCCTCGGCGCCGGCGTGGCCGGTCTGCAGGCCCTGGCCACCGCCCGCCGCCTCGGCGCCGTGGTGGTGGTGAGTGATGTGCGCCCTGCTGCCCGCGAACAGGTGGAATCCCTGGGTGGCCGCTTCCTGGCACCTCCCGAGGAAGTGCCCACCCCCGGCGAAGTGGGCGGCTATGCCCAGGCCGCCAGCGAGGCGTTCCTGGTGGCCCAACGCCAGCAGCTCGAGGACCAGCTCGCCCAGGCCGACATGGTGATCTGCACGGCTCAGGTGCCCGGGCGCCCCGCCCCCCGGCTGATCAGCGAAGCCATGCTCAACTGCCTGCGCCCCGGCTCGGTGCTGGTGGATCTGGCGGTGGCCCAGGGCGGCAACTGTGCCTGCACCGTGGCCGGCGAAACCGTGATCCGCAACGGCGTCACCTTGATCGGTGCCGATGCGCTGCCCAGCTCGGTGCCCCACCACGCCAGCGCCCTTTACGCCCGAAATCTGGCCGCCCTGCTGGAGCACGTGCTCGACAGCGCCGGCCTCGGCGGCGGCAACACCTCACCCATTCCGCCCGAGCCCCTCCCCTTCAACCTCAACGATCCGATCGTGGACGGCTGCCTGTTCATCCACGGCGGCACCTGCCGCCGCCCCGACGTGCTCGGCATTGACGTGCTCAACAACGGAGGTGCGGCATGAGCAACCTGCAACAGGCTCTATGGGTGCTGCTGCTCGGGAGCCTCCTGGGCTTCGAGCTGATCGGCAAGGTGCCCCCCACCCTGCACACGCCGCTGATGAGTGGCGCCAACGCCATCAGCGGCATCACCGTGCTCGCCTCACTCACCCTGATCGCCCGCGCCGGAGACAACACCGCGCTGCTGGTGCTCGGCGGGGCCTCGCTGGCCTTCGCCCTCTTCAACGTGATCGGCGGCTTCCTCGTGACCGACCGAATGCTCGCGATGTTCTCGCGCAAGTCATGACATCCACCTCTTCCCTTCTGGCCGGCGCCATCGATCTGAGCGCCGTGCTGCTGCTGGCCCTGGCGCTCAAGGGCCTCTCGCGGGTGCGCTCGGCCCGCGCCGCCAACGGCATGGCCGCCCTGGCCATGGGCCTGGCCGTGCTCGGCTTGCTGCTGCAGGAACAGCTCAGCCCTACCGCCTGGCTGTGGATCGGGGTAGGCAGTGCCATCGGCGGTATTGCCGGCCAGATCACTGCCAAACGCGTGCCGATGACGGCCATGCCCGAAACCGTGGCCCTGTTCAACGGCTGTGGCGGCATGGCCTCGCTGCTGGTCGCCCTCGGCGTGGCCCTGTTCGAACAGAGCAGCGGCCTGGTGGAGCAGATCTCGATCGTGATCTCGGTGTTCGTGGGTGCGATCACCTTCAGCGGCTCGCTGGTGGCCATGGGCAAGTTGCAGGGCTGGATCGGCACGCCCGCCTTCACCCAGAGCCGGCTACGCCACGCCGTGAACATCACGCTCGCTGCCACCTGCCTGGCCGCTGCCGTGCTGTTCCCCGCCCATCCCGGCGGCCGGGCGCTGTGGACCCTTGTACTCGGCTCCACCCTGCTCGGCATCGGCGTGACCCTCTCCATCGGCGGGGCCGACATGCCGGTGGTGATCTCGCTGC